>DATFML010000250.1:0-9280 GCA_035266965.1 Gammaproteobacteria bacterium | reverse complement strand
ACAGAGAGAGCAGCATCGACCTGCGGGGCATCCCCATGACGCCAGCGGACCGTGCGGTGCTGGAGCGGGTGCTGGGCGAGGGGGAGCTGAACGCCAGGATCACCGCCCTGGGGTTGAGTCAGGTACGCGAAACGGCCATTCACGGCGTGTGGTGGGTGACCCACTACAACACCGAGGATGCGGTGGTGGCGGAATTTCTGGAAGTCTCGTTCTGCCCCGACATCCTGCGCAGCCATACCGACGACATCCGGGATACGCTGGAAAACCTGCGTACCCAACTGGCGCAACATCAGGAATCGTAAATACTCGCACTCTGGGAGGTGACCGCATGGCAAAGTCAGAAACGGTAGGCGAGCATCTGCGTCGCCATGGTATAAGCCGCCGGGCGTTCCTCAAGTTCTGTGCGGCCACGGCCTCCGCAATGGCACTGCCGCCGGGAGCCGGCAGGGCGATTGCCGAGACGCTTGCCAAACAGCAGCGGCCCAATGTCATCTGGCTGTCCTTCCAGGAGTGCACGGGTTGTACCGAGTCCCTGACCCGCTCCTACGCGCCCACCATCGAGAAGCTGATCTTCGACGTCATCTCGCTGGATTATCACGAGACTCTGATGGCCGCTTCGGGCGAGGCGGCCGAGGCGGCAAGGGAAGCCATCATCAAGGACAATCCCGGCAAGTACGTGGTGATGATCGACGGCTCGGTGCCGGTGGAAGGCGGTTATGCCACCATCGGCGGCAAGAGCATGCTGGATATCTGCAAGCACACGGTGGAGAACGCCGCAGCCGTGGTGTGTGTCGGGACCTGCTCGTCATTCGGCGGGATCCCGTACGCCAACCCCAATCCCACGGGCGCCAAGAGCATTTCCATGCTGATGGACGAGGGCCGGGTGCCGCGCAAGCCGCTGATCAATGTATCCGGCTGCCCGCCCATCCCGGTGGTGATCACCGGGGTGGTGGTGCATTACCTCTCCTACGGCGTACCGGAGCTCGACCACGTCGGACGCCCGAAGGCGTTCTTCGGCCAGACCATCCATGACCGCTGCTACCGGCGGCCCTTCTACGATCAGGGCAAATTCGCCAAGACCTTCGATGACGAAGGGGCGCGCAATGGCTGGTGCCTGTTCGAGCTCGGTTGCAAGGGCCCCACCACCTACAACGCCTGCGCCACCACCAAGTGGAACGACGGCACCAGTTTCCCCATCGAGTCCGGGCATGGCTGCCTGGGCTGCTCGGAACCGAATTTCTGGGACAAGGGCAGCTTCTATGCCCCCCTGGCAACCACCGAGTCGGGAGGCCTGTACGGATTGGGGGCGGCGGCCGCCGCCGGTGTGGCCGTGGGCGTCGGCGCCGCGGTTGTTTCGCGGAACCACCAGAAGAAGCTCCAGGAGGGCAAGTAGCCATGACTGTGCTCGATTTCGCACGTGGACCGGGGTTGCAGTGGTCCCTGGTGATCTTTTTGGTCGGGGTGCTGTGGCGCCTCATGGGCATCTTCTTCCTCAAGCACAAACGGGACCTGAACGAACCCCGCCACGGAGGTATCGCGCCCTGGCTGGGGGGCCTCAAGGTGGTGTTCACCCGCATGTGGCCGCGCAAGGACTTTCGTGCCCGCACCGCGTACAGCGAGACCCTGAGCTACGTGTTCCATTTCGGACTGGCCATCGTGGTGTTCTTCGGCGCATTCCATATCACTTTCATCAAGAGCCTGTTCGGCGTGAGCTGGGGGAACCTGCCCAACTCGGTCATCTACTTCACCGCGGTGATTACCCTGGCCACCATGGTCGCGCTGCTCGTAAGACGGCTCACGCATCCGGTGTTGAGGGTGTTGTCCAACTTCGATGACTACTTCAGCTGGGCCGTGGTGGCGGCCCCGCTGGTAACCGGCCTGATGGCGACGGCGCACCTGGGCGGGCCCTATGAGACCCTGCTCGGAGTGCATATTCTCAGCTTCGAAGTGCTGCTGGTGTGGTTCCCGTTCGGCAAGCTGATGCACGCATTCCTGTTCGCGCCGTCGCGGGCGGCGGCCGGTTACGTCTTTACGCGCAAGGGGGCTTCCACATGAGCGCCGATACCCAGTCCACCATCGATCTCAAGCTGCCCGGGCTCAGCGTCGAAAAGCCCGAGGTGCGCTATGACCAGCAGGGCGACATGAGCGACGAGGAGCGCCTGTCCCAGGCGATGCGCAACTTCGCCAAGGACTTCGGCTACGTGGCGGCCGTCCACATGGACTCCTGCGTGCACTGCGGAATGTGCGCCGAGGCCTGCCACTTCTACGTGACCACCGGCGATCCCAAGTACACCCCGATCTGGAAGATCGAACCTTTCAAGCAGGCCTACAAGCGCGAAGCCGGCCCGTTCGCCTTCTTCTACCGGCTGCTGAACTTCAAGCCGGCCGTGTCGGCGGATCAGCTCAGGCAGTGGCAGGAACTGATCTACGATTCCTGTACCGTATGCGGACGCTGCAGTCTGATTTGTCCCATGGGCATCGATATCGCGGGCCTGGTCAGTCAGGCCCGTCACGCCATGTTCAAGGCCGGGCTGGTGCCCCATGAACTGCATGCAGTGGCGGAGCGCGCCGAAACCGAGGGCAGTCCGCTGGGAGCCACGCCGAAGGTATTCGCGGAGCGCGTGGAATGGCAGGGCGATGAAAACGATATGGAAATTCCGGTGGACAAGGAACAGGCCGACGTGCTGCTCACCATGTCCTCCATCGAGATCATGAAGTACCCGGAAGCCATTGCCGCCAGTGCCAAGGTGATGGATCACCTGGGCCTGTCCTACACTTTCAGCACCGAAGGGTACGAGGCCACCAATTTCGGGCTGCTGTCGGGGAACTCGGACTGGCAGCGCGACATGAGCATGAAGCTCATCAATGCGGCCATCAAGTGCAAGGCCAAATACCTGGTCCTGCCCGAGTGCGGGCACGCCTACACGGCCCTGCGCTGGTCGGGCGCCACCATCTACGGCAAACCGTTGCCCTTCAAGGTACGGCATATCTCGGAGTTTCTGGCCGAGCAGGTGACCAACGGGAAGTTGAAGCTCAAGGGCGGCCTCAACAAATCGGTGACCTTCCACGATCCCTGTCAGGTGGTCAGGCGCGGCGGCGCCATCGAAGGCCCGCGCACGGTACTCAAGGCGCTGGGGGTCGATCTTCACGAGATGAAGGAAAACCGCGGCACCAACTGGTGTTGCGGCGGAGGCGGCGGTGTGGTCACCATTCACCGCGCGGACCCGATCCGCTACAAGGCCTTCGAGCTGAAGATGCGACAGGTGGAGGATACCGGGGCCGAGATGCTGGTCACCAGCTGCTCGAACTGCCGGCAGACCTTCGACGACGGACAGGCCCATTTCAACTGGGACAAGACGGCGCAGAGTATGCTTGAGCTGGTGGCGGAGAACCTGCAGGAAACATGAGGACCTGGCCGTGGCGGTCCGCTTTCCGGTTCCGTTCTGAACATATGTACAGCCTTTAAGGATTAGCCGATGAGCGCAAACAGAGTCGTTGTGGATCCCATCACCCGAATCGAGGGTCATCTTCGGATCGAGGCGGAGACCGACAGCTCGGGCAACATCACACAGGCCTCCAGCGCCGGCACCATGGTGCGGGGAATAGAGATCATCCTGCGCGGGCGCGATCCGCGGGATGCATGGGCGTTCGCCCAACGTATCTGCGGGGTGTGCACCCTGGTGCACGGCATGGCGTCCATACGGGCCGTGGAGAACGCCCTGGACTATCCCATTCCCCACGATGCGCAGCTGATCCGAAATCTGATGATCGCCGCCCAGTACGTCCACGACCATGTGATGCATTTCTATCACCTGCATGCCCTGGACTGGGTGAACGTGCCCAATGCCCTGAAGGCCGACCCCAAGGCCACGTCCCAGCTGGCGCAGTCCATCAGCAACTACAGCCGCTCGTCGCCCGGATATTTTGCCGATGTGAAGACCAAGCTGAAGACGTTCGTGGAATCGGGGCAGCTCGGTATCTTCACCAATGGCTACTGGGATAATCCCGCCTACAAGCTGCCGCCGGAAGCCAACCTCATGGCGGTGGCGCACTACCTGGATGCGCTGAACTGGCAGCGCAAGGTGGTCAAGCTCCATACCATCTTCGGCGGCAAGAACCCCCATCCGAACTTCGTGGTCGGAGGCACGCCGGCGGCCATCAGCGTGCAGTCCCAGACGTCCGGGGCCGGCAGCTTCGGCGGCGGGCGCGCCACAGCCATCGACACGGTGGGATTGGAGGAAGTGCAGAATGTGATCACCGAAATGGTGAATTTCGTCGATCAGGTATATCTGCCCGACACGCTGGCCATCGCCGGCTTCTACAAGGACTGGTTTACCAAAGGCGAAGGCATCGGCAACTTCATGACCTATGGCGACTTCCCTTCCAAGAGCATGAACGACCCGTCCAGCTTCCTGATACCGCCGGGGGTCATTCTGGACCGGGATCTGTCCAAGGTGCATGAGCTGGATCTCAATGCAGAGGACCAGATTCAGGAGTACGTGAGCCATTCCTGGTACGACTACTCCGTGGGCAAGGACAAGGGACTGCACCCCTACGAAGGTGAAACCAAGCTGGACTACACGGGACCGAAACCGCCCTACGATTATCTGGACGTGGAAAAGGATTATTCCTGGCTCAAGTCGCCGCGCTGGAAGGGCAAGGTGGTGGAAGTCGGCCCCCTGGCCCGGGTGTTGATGCTGTATGCCACCGGCCACAAGCAGACCCGGGAACTGGCCCAGATGGCGCTCACCAAGCTGGACCTGCCCGTGCAGGCGCTGTACTCGACCCTGGGCCGCACGGCTGCGCGTACGCTGGAGACCAAGATCATCGTGGACCAGATGCAGGGCTGGTACGACCAGCTGATGGCCAACATCAAGGCCGGCAACCTGGACACCTTCAACGACAGGAAGTGGGATCCTTCCACCTGGCCCAGGACTGCCAAAGGTGTGGGCTTCATGGAGGCGCCCCGGGGCGCCCTGGCCCACTGGGTGGTGATCAAGGACGGCAAGATCGACAATTACCAGGCGGTGGTGCCCAGCACCTGGAACGCCGGTCCGCGGGACGCCCAGGGCCAGGACGGGCCCTACGAAGCGAGCCTCAAAGGCACCAACCTCTACAACCCCAAGGAGCCGGTGGAGATTCTGCGAACCATCCACAGCTTCGACCCCTGCATCGCCTGTGCCGTGCACGTGGCCGACCCGGACGGAGAGGAACTGGTGGAGGTCAAAGTGCGGTGAACGGCTGCGGTTGGCGGAGGCTGCCCCCAAGGGTGGCCCGCCGGCCGACGCCGGCTGTCCGAGCCTGTCTTCCGCCCCCGAATCGATGTCCCTGGACGCGCGCCCCGGCGCGCGTTCTTGCGTGGATCGGTCCAGGCATCGGTGCTCCGTCCCTGGCCGATGCCTGACAATGCCCCCCGCCGGGCTGCTATTCTAGCCGAGCCCCCGACCGCCGGGGCGCGAGCGGGATGCCACGACCGCCCGCGCGGGGCAGCCGCTACTGCCAAAAAGAAGCGATGGAGCCAATGACCGAGACGTACAGACTTGACGCCGAGCAGCTGTTCCGGAGCTGCGATCCCCAACAGTTCGATTTCCACACCACGGGCGAGGTCCAGCCCTATACGGGGATGATCGGCCAGGATCGCGCCCTGGACGCCCTGCGCTTCGGCGTAGGCATCCGGCGCGAGGGTTACAACCTGTACGTGCTGGGCCCTCCGGGGGCGGGCAAGCATACCGCCGTCCTGGACTTTCTCGCGCCCTACGCGCGCAACCAGGCGGGCGGCAGCGACTGGTGTTACGTCAACAATTTTCACGATCCCCAGCGGCCCAGCTTGTTGCGACTGCCGGCCGGGCGCGGCAGCGAGCTGCGCCGTGGCGTCGCCCAACTGGTCGATGACCTGGGGAGTGCGATTCCGGCGGCGTTCGAAAGCGAAGAGTACCAGACCCGTCTGCAGGAATTGCAGGAGGAGATGAAGGAGCGTCAGGGCCAGGCTCTGCAGGGCGTCAGAGATCTTGCCGAGCGGAAGAACATCGTGCTGCTGCACACGCCCGGCGGTTTCGCCTTTGCGCCCACGCGCAAAGGCGAAGTGCTGGGACCGGACGAGTTCGAAAAGCTGCCCGAAGAGGAACGCAGCGCCGTCGAACAGGACGTCCGGGAACTTCAGGAACAGCTCAAGAAAGTATTGAAGCAATTTCCCCAGTGGCAGCACGAGGCCCGCCGCACCATCAAGAAGTTGAACCGGGAAGTCACCCTGTTCGCGGTGGGGCACCTGATCGAGGAGCTGCTGCAGGCGTTCCAGGATCTGCCCGGGGTGGGGGAGTATCTGAACGCGGTGCAGCAGGACATTGTCGACAACGCAGACAACCTGCGCCGGGCGGCCGACAGCCTGGCGGAAAATCCCAACATCGCCGAACTGGACGGTCAGTTCGCACGCCGTTATCAGGTCAATCTGCTGGTTGGGCAGGAGGAAACCGACGGTGCACCGGTGATCTACCAGGACCATCCCACCTACGACAATCTGCTGGGCCGGGTGGAACACACCGCGCAGATGGGCACGCTGTTCACCGATTTCACATTGATCCGGTCAGGTGCCCTGCATCGCGCGAACGGCGGATACCTGATCCTGGATGCGGACAAGGTACTCACCCAGCCCTACGCCTGGGAGGGGCTGAAACGCGCCATCAAGTCGGGCGAAGTGAACATCGAGTCCATCGGCCAGGCGCTGGGCCTGATCAGCACCATCTCCCTGGAGCCCGAGGCTGTACCGCTGGACCTGAAAGTCGTGTTGGTGGGCGACCGCATGGTCTATTACCTGCTGTCGGAGCTGGATCCGGAGTTCAAACAGTTGTTCAAGGTGGAGGTGGACTTCAACGACCAGATGGTTCGCGATCGCGAAGGCAACGCCCTGTACGCGCGGCTTATCGCCACCATGGCGCAGCGCGAAGAGCTCGCGCCGTTGGAACGGGGAGCGGTGGCACGGGTGGTTGAGCACAGTGCCCGCCTGGCGGAGGATGCAGAACATCTGTCCACGGACCTGCGCAGCATCGGGAACCTGCTTTGCGAAGCCGATTACTGGGCCCGTGAACGCGGTACCGACGTGGTGGAGGCCGAAGATGTGCAGCAGGCGATCGATGCCCAGATTCGTCGTCGGGACCGCATCCGCGAACGCCTGCAGGAGGAGGTCCTGCGCGGCACCGTACTGATCGACAGCGACGGCGAGGCGATCGCCCAGATCAACGCGCTGTCGGTGATCGAGCTGGGCGGCTTCATGTTCGGTGTACCGACGCGGGTCACGGCCACGGCCCGTCTGGGCGAGGGCGAAGTGGTGGACATCGAGCGGGAAGTGGAACTGGGCGGCGCGCTGCACTCGAAGGGAGTGCTCATTCTTTCCCACTTCCTGGCGGCGCGGTATTGCGCGGACCGTCCGTTGTCCCTGTCGGCGAGCGTGGTGTTCGAACAGAATTACGGTCAGGTGGAAGGGGACAGCGCATCGTTGGCCGAGCTGTGCGCGTTGTTGTCGGCGTTGGCGCGAGCGCCCATTCGACAGTCTCTGGCAGTGACCGGATCGGTGAATCAACTGGGTCAGGTACAGGCCATCGGAGGCGTCAACGCCAAGGTGGAGGGTTTTTTCGACATCTGCAACGCCCGAGGGCTGACGGGACGGCAGGGGGTGGTGATTCCCGCCTCCAATGTGCCCCATCTGATGTTGCGCGAGGATGTGGTGGACGCGGTCAAGAATGGCCGGTTCCACGTCTATGCGGTCGACAGCGTCGATGCCGCCGTGCAGCTGCTTACCGGCGTGGAGGCAGGGGAACGGGGCGCAGACGGCAATTTCCCCGACGGCACGGTGAACCAGCGCATTGAAGCGCGGCTCAACCAGCTGGCCGAGGAGCGTCAGGCCCACAGCGAGAAGTCCCATGACAGCCATGACAGCCATGACGGCGATGGCGGGGATGCTGCCGATGGCGAGTGAGTCCGTGCCGGGGCGCCGATTGGAACGCCTGGTGCTGGCCCTGGACAGCGCCATCGACGACGGCCAGCGGCTGCGCCTGGCTGCCCGGTTGGCCGCACGGCTGGAGGTGGAACTGAGCGGGCTGTTTGTGGAGGATATCGCGCTGCATCGGCTTGCCGATCTACCGATTGCGATTGAAGTCAGCCTGTTGGCCGCACAGAGCCGGACGCTCGCGAGCTCGGAACTGGAACGTCGCCTGCGCGTGCAGGCGGCGCGCCTGGAGGCGGCACTGGGGGCGGCTGCGCAGGCGGCAGGCGTGCCCTGGTCGTTCAGGGCGTTGCGTGGGCGGCCGATCCGCGAGGCCCTGACATCGGCCACCGAGCGTGATCTGGTGCTGGTTGCAGGCGCCGGACGATATCCACTGACGGGGCGGGGCCGAGCCGTCGGTCCGGTAGCGGTGATCTTCGATGCGAGCAGTGCCGGCACTGCCGCTTTGGCGATTGCCGCCCGTGTGGCCCGCCTCGAGGCACGCCGATTGCTGGTACTGGTGGTCGGCGCCGACACGGACAGCGCGGCGCTGCTCGAACGAGCCCGTTTCGAATTGGGGACGACACCGCTGCAAGCCGATTACCTCCTCCTGGGCGGCGGCCAGTTGCTCGAGGCGCTGACGGTCGCGGCCCGTGTCCATGCGGAACTGCTGGTGACCGACTTGCAGCGAATCGCCGCCGCTCAGGCACGAACGCTCGAGGGCGCGCCCTGCGCCATCGCCGTCGTGCGTTGATGAACGCAGAGAGGCTGGGAATGGTATCGGGCAGCCGGCGAGTGCATGTGCCCGCCGCTGTCCACTCTCACCTGTGTCTGGTCTGGTTGGCCGTTATCTCGGTCATGAGTTCCAGTTGAACCTGCTGGATTTCCACCAGACGCTGCCACTGAGTGGACAGCATGTGGTCGATTTTCTCGTGAAGCTGGCGTATCTCCAGTTCGGCCTTCATGTTGACCTGGTAATCGTGTTGCGCCCGTAGCCGGTCGCGGTCCTCCTGGCGGTTCTGGCTCATCATGATGACAGGCGCCTGCACTGCCGCAAGACAGGACAGGACCAGATTCAGGAGGATGAAAGGGTAGGGATCGAAGGGATGCCGGACCAGAAGGGCCGTGTTGACGACGATCCACAGGGCAAGCACGCCGCCGAATGCGATCAGGAACGTCCATGAGCCTCCGAATTCCGCCAACCGGTCCGACAGCCGTTCCCCGAGGGTCAGCTGCTGCTCGAACTCGGCGTCCACGTTGCGGGCCAATATCTCATGCTCGCGCAGACTCTGGACCACCTCATTC
>DATFML010000249.1:0-8490 GCA_035266965.1 Gammaproteobacteria bacterium | reverse complement strand
CGCCGGCGCGCAAGGTGCCGATCACCGATATGCAGCCCGTTCCCCCGCACCAGCTTGCGGAGGCGGTCAACTGGATCGGCCGCAACATCGATGAACAGACGATCCTGGTCTACTGCAGCAGCGGGGTGGGGCGTGCCTCGTCGGTGGTGGTGGCGTTCCTGTGCCTGAAGCGCGGCATGGGGTTCGGCGAGGCGGTGCAGTGGGTCGCTGAACGCCGCCCGTACATGTCCATCCTGCCGGCGTTGATTACCAGCATCGCCCAGGTGGCGGAGGGTTCGGATGGCGGTACGTGATCCGGTCGGATCGAGCCGGTCCCCGGCCGGCTCTCCGTATCCGTGGGGCTCAGCTTCCCTGAGGACTCTTCCCGCAGGTGTTGATGCCCACCAGACGATTCAGGGGGCAGAAGCGCACCAAAGCGGTAATGAGCAGGATGGCGCCCACCACGAAGGCCACGGTCTGCCAGGCGCCGCTCATGGGCACTACGAAGCCGATCACCAGCAGAGCGATACCGATGAGCACCCGCACGATGCGGTCCGCGCCTCCCACGTTGCAGTTCATGACGCGGGCCTGTCCAGCAGCGGCATGTCCCCGCGGCGGACCATGTGCATGATCAGGTCCCCGCGCCCCGGATGGCGCTCGTTGACCTCCTCCAGGCATTGCGGCGTCTGGTGGGCCGCTGTCGAAAGCAGCACTTCCAGTTCACCCAGATCCACCTTGGGTGCGGTCAGATCCGAGGCCTGCGGATTTTCCAGGTAGCCCACATCCCAGAACATGCGCGGGTGCCACATATGGCGTTGCACGTCCGGGTTTGCCATCAGTTCCACACAACGCTGATTTACGGTTTCGTTGTCCATGTCGATGCTCGCCTCCCATCGTTGCGCAGTTG
Source organism: Gammaproteobacteria bacterium (assembly GCA_035266965.1). Classification (GTDB taxonomy): domain Bacteria; phylum Pseudomonadota; class Gammaproteobacteria; order DATFLG01; family DATFLG01; genus DATFML01. The sequence continues at coordinate 7,604 of DATFML010000249.1, read as the reverse complement.
TGATCGCGGCCGGGAAAAGAACCCGTCACGTATTCAGGAATTTAGCTCACTTGGAAGCAATTTCAACACCTTCCAAGTCGGGTTATTGGCCACGACTGCACAGCCCGGTGGCCGTCGGGGGCCGCGTCAGTAGATGAGATCGTCGGATTCGTTGGCCAGGGCCCGCTGCATCAACTCCAGTACCTCGTTGAGGGGACCGGTTTCGTTGTCCAGAAAACAGAATACATGTGCCACCACGCAGACGGTGGTCCGGGGACCGCGCACCACCCAGCTCTTGACCGGTCCCAACGGGGCACTGTGCCGGGACAGCGTGTCCAGCATGTCGGTCTGCATGTGAATGGCCAGGGTAGTGGCCCGGCACATGACCGATGCCTGCCGGGCCTGCTCTTCATCCAGCTCCCCGGCATAGGTGTACTGGTCGCCATGGTAGGCATATTCGCCCGCCGCGAGCACGCCCGGCATGGCGCACAATCTGGATACCAGAATCACTGGCACATCCTCCGTTGACAACGGGCCCGTCTCTCAGAACATAGGCAAGGGTTGCGGGAATTTCCACATCGACCGGACGGTGGCGGTGGTACCGGCGGATGGTTCCCGTCGGGCGCGAAGCCCGTGGCCCCACGGCGGTCCGTGGCGCGGCGGGCATGTTGTTGCTTAACTTGACGGGGCGCCCGGCCGGGTTGTTCCGCTGTGGGGCGATGGCGCTCCGAGGAGGCAGGATATGCAGGTGAGGGAACTGATGACCACGGATTTCCACTTGGTCGCGCCGGATGCCAGCGTGCAGGAAGCGGCGCGGCTGATGCGCGATCTGGATGTGGGAATGATTCCCGTAGGCGACGGGCGGCAGCTGGTGGGCACCGTTACCGACCGGGACATCGCGGTGCGGGCGGTCGCCGAGGGCCGGGACCCGGCGGTCACCGCCGTCAAGCACATCATGAGCGGTGACATCGTGTACTGCTACGACGACGATGACGTGGACGGCGCGGCCCGCGCCATGGAGGCCCGGCGCATCCGGCGGCTGGTGGTCGTCAACCACGAAAACCAGCCGGTGGGCATCGTGGCGCTGGCTGACATTGCGATCAATCCACACGTCCGGGAAGTCGCCGGCGAGGTGCTGGAGGAGGTGTCGCAGCCCGACAGTCAACCTTGACCGCGTTGTCCCATGATCGGGCCGACAACGACGAGTCGGGCATACCGTCTTCATGCGGGCGGTGCCTGCAGGCACCGCGTCGGGCGTCATGACGAGCGCGGTTTGAAGCCGCGCCAGAGCGGGGTGTAGACTGCCTCGACACCCGTGCGTCGCAAGGAGCCAGCATGAACGATTCATCCCTGTCCCATCCGGGGCATCTGTCGCCTTTGTTGAAACAATCCAGCGCCATCACGGTGGAACGAGGCGAAGGGGTGTACCTGTACGGGCGCGACGGAGAACGTTATCTGGATTTCACGGCGGGGATCGGCGTCACCAGCACCGGGCATTGTCACCCGAAGGTGGTGGAGGCGGTCAGGGGACAGGTCGGCAAGCTCATTCATGGCCAGTACGCCATTGTCCGGCATGGCCCGTTGGACGCGCTCACCGAACGTCTGGGCGAGCGCATGCCGGGTGCCATCGATTCGCTGTTCTACGCCAACGCCGGCACCGAGGCCGTGGAGGCGGCCCTGCGCCTGGCGCGCCAGGCCACGGCCCGGCCCAACATGATCGTATTTCACGGCGGCTTTCATGGACGCACCATGGGCTCGCTGTCCATGACCACCTCCAGCGTCGGGTTGCGGGCCGGGTTGCAGCCCATGATGGGAGGGGTGGTGGTGGCACCGTTCCCCCATGCCTATCGCTACGGCTGGGACGAGCCGACCACGACGCAGTTCTGCCTGCGGGAGCTGGATCATATATTCGCCACCCTGAGCAGTCCCGAGGAGACCGCTGCCATGCTGGTGGAGCCGGTGCAGGGCGAGTCCGGCTACATTCCGGCCAGCACCGCCTTCATGCAGGGGTTGCGTGAGCGCTGCGACCGTTACGGCATGCTCCTGATCGTGGATGAAGTGCAGGCCGGTTACGGACGTTCCGGCAAGTTCTGGAGCCACCAGCACTTCGATGTGCAGCCGGACATGCTCATCACCGCCAAGGGGCTGGCCAGTGGCTTCCCCCTGTCGGCGTTCGCCGCGCCGGCGGAGCTCATGGCCAAGGGCTGGCCCGGTTCCCAGGGCGGCACCTATGGCGGCAATGCGGTGGCCTGCGCAGCGGCGCTGGCGACGCTGGATGTGATCGATGCCGAGGGACTGGTGGAGAACGCTGCCGAACAGGGGGCCCATCTCAGGGCACGCCTGGAAGCGTTGCAGGCGCGTTTCCCGGAGATCGGCGATGTGCGTGGCATGGGCCTGATGCAGGGTACCGAGATGGTGGATGGCGCGGGCCGCCCCGACGGGGAACGCGCCCAGCGCCTGCTCAAGGCCTGCGAGGCCCGTGGCCTGCTGCTGATCCGCTGCGGGCCCTACGGGCATCCGGTGGTGCGCTGGCTGCCGCCGCTGATCGTGCAGCGCGACCAGGTGGATCAGGCGATGGATATCTTCGAGGAGGCCCTGCAGGCCACCGCCCCATAGAAGATTGCAATGAAAGCCCTGCCCGGCCCCTGAAGCGGCCGGTGCAGGGCCGCCCTAGGGCGCCTGCAGGCTCACGAAGCGCAGCTCGGTCATCTCCCGCACCGTGTAGGCCGGTCCCTCGCGGGTATTGCCGGCGTCGCGTACGCCCCCGTAGGGCTGCTGATCGGCCCGGAAGGTGGGCGTTTCGTTGATCAGCACACCGCCGTAATCCAGACGCCGGGCGGCGTCCAGAGCCTTTTCCAGATCCCGCGTGAACACGCCCGCGTGCAGCCCGAAGGCGCTGTCGTTGGCGCGGGCGATGGCCTCGTCGAAGTCGTGGTAGGCGAACACGGCCACCACCGGCCCGAACGCTTCATGGGTGGCCAGCTTGCAGGTCTGGGGCACGTTGTCCACCACGGTGGGCACGAACACGCCATCACGCACTTCATTGCCCGTAATCACCCGTCCGCCGGCGTCCACCGCCTGCTGTATCCATTCCGCCAGCCGTTGGTTCTCCCGCGGATGGATCAGCGGCCCCACCTGGGTGGAGGGGTGTTCGGGATTGCCGGTGGCCAGGGATTCGGCGGCTGTCTTCAGCAGCTCCAGCATCTGGCCGTGGACGTCCTGATGGACCAGCAGCCGCTGCACGGAGATGCAGCTCTGGCCCGCGTTGGCGAAGCCGGCGGCCTTGAGCTTTTCCGCGACCTTGGACAGGTCCGCATCCGGTTCCACGATCAGCGGGGAATTGGACCCCAGCTCCAGGGACACGCGCTTCCTGGGAGCCGCGGCTGCGATCTGCCAGCCCACCGGCGCACTGCCGGTGAAAGTGATCATCTTGGGCACGGAGTGCGCCACCAGTGGCTCGCCGGCCTCCTTGCCGCTGTCGGTCACCACCGATATCCAGTCCGCCGGCATCCCGGCCTCCACCAGCAGTTCCACCAGCGCCATGCCCGACAGGGGCGTCTGGGGCGCGGGTTTGAGGACCACCGGACAGCCGGCTGCCACCGCCGGGGCCAGCTTGTGGGCCACCAGGTTGAGGGGAAAATTGAAGGGTGTGATGGCGCCCACCACGCCGATGGGGACCCGCAGGGCGAAACCCAGCTTGCCGGCCGCGGCGGCGGATGCCTCCAGGGGGATCATTTCGCCGCACAGCTTGCGGGCCTCGACGGCGGAAAAGGTCAGGGTGTCGACGCAGCGCGCCACCTCGCCGCGAGCGGTGGTGATGGGCTTGCCCGCTTCGCGGCAAATGGTCTCGGCAAAATTGTCGGCGCGCTCGCCCAGCAGGGCGGCAGCGCGCTCGAGCACCCGGGCGCGCTGATGCTGGGGAAAGTCATTGCGCGCCAGGGCGGCGGCCGCCGCCCGGCAGGCATCGTTGACCTGCGCGGCCCCGCAGGCGGGCACTTCCGCGATCACATCCTGGGTATAGGGATTGCGCACTTCCACGCTGTCGGCGGTGGTCACTGCCTCGCCGGCGATGAGGACGGGAATCTGTGCCATGGAACCTCCGTGAATACGCTCAGAGCGCGTAGAGTCTCGTTGAATCTGTATGGACAGCCCGGCCGCGGCTCAGTCCAAGTCCGGTGTTTGAAGAGCCACGGAACCCACGGAATCCTCGGAAGGTAATATCGGGCTGGATCTGCCGCGATAGGGATCGGTCTCTCGGACCGACAGTATTCCAAAGATGCGGCCGAACATTTCCTTTCCGTGGATTCCGTGGGTTCCCTGGCGTATTCATAGGGTTTCCGGCTGTGGATGAGTTGCAGCCATCAGCCGGGTCGTCGCCCGTTGCCTGGCCCGACTTGCGATGTCTCCGGCTTCGACAGCGTCCGCTACAGGGTCGGGCGCCGGTCGGTCAGGGGGCACGCGGTCTGATACGCGTGGGCGGCGCGCAGCACCAGATCGTCCTTGTGCCGGGCCGCGACGATCTGCAGTCCGATGGGCAGTCCCGCTTCGGTGAAGCCGCAGGGCACCGATATGGCCGGCTGCCCCGTCATGTTGAAAGGATAGGTGAACGGGGTCCAGCTGGGCCAGCGCGGATCGGACGAATTCTCAGGCACTTCCAGGCCGGCCGTGAACGCCGGCAGCGGCAGCGTCGGGGTCAGCAGCAGGTAGTAGTCTTCATGGAACAGGCTCATACGTTCCATCAGGTCGCTGCGCCGGTTGCTGGCCTCCAGGTAGTCCAGCATGGACAGGCGCGCGGCCTGTTCGGCGACTTCCACCAGCGCCGGATCCATTTGTGCGCGCTGCCCGGGGGACAGGTCCCGCAGAGCGTTGGCCGCGCCGCCGAAGAACAGGCGATCGAACGCTTCGCGGGGGTTGTCGAAGCCGGGATCGATTTCTTCCACATGGGCACCCAGCTCCTCGAAGGTGCGGGCGGCATCGGCGACCGCGCGGGCCACCTCCGGGTCCACGTCGACGTATCCCAGCGTGGGGCTGAAGGCCACATGCAGACCGGAAACGCCGCCTGCCAGGGCATCCACGTAGTCCAGGTTGTTGGGTGGCAGGGTCGCGTCGCGCGGATCCCGCTCGGTGAGCACGTTCATCAGCAGGGCCGCGTCTTCCACCGTCCAGGTCATGGGGCCCGGATGGGCCAGGGGCGCAAACGGGCTGGGCGGCCACATGGGCACCCGGCCGTGGGTGGGTTTATGTCCCACCACGCCGCAGAAGCCGGCGGGAATCCTGATCGATCCGCCGGCATCGGTGCCCAGTGCCACGGGCCCCATCCCGAGGGCCACGGCGGCGGCGCTGCCGCCGCTGGAGCCGCCCGCCGTCTTGGCCGGGTTCCACGGGTTGCGCGTGATGCCGGTCAGCGGACTGTCGGTGACGCCCTTCCAGCCGAATTCGGGCGTGGTGGTCTTGCCCAGTGGTACGAATCCCTGTCGGCGCAGGGCCGCCGTAGCGGGTGCGTCAATGTCCCAGCGATACTCGGGGTCCGCGGTATGGGAGCCCTTGAGGTTGGTCCAGCCGCGGGTGATGAACACGTCCTTGATGGCGACCGGCAGGCCATCCACCACCCCCAGGGGCTCGCCCTGCCGGTAACGGCGTTCGGACTCGCGGGCCTCGTGCAGGGTCGTTTCCTCGTCCACCAGGCAATAGGCATTGACGGTTTCGTTGCCGGCGTGAATGCGCGCCAGTCCCGCTTCGGCCGCTTCCACCGGCGACAGCTTGCGCTCGCGGAACAGCTGCAGCATCTCGCTCGCGGTCAGTTCGGCGATGTCGGTTGACGATGGTTCCATGGGATCACTCCTGGTGCGCCGGGCCATAACCCCGGCGTTTGTCGACCAGATTGTTCAGCGCCTGGCCCTGGCGCCAGCGCTGAAAATTGTCGATGAACTGTGCGCTCAGCGCCGCGCGCCATCCGATGAAATCGCCTGCCATGTGGGCGGACACGATCACCTGCGGCATCTGCCACAGGGGATGTTCCGGCGGCAGCGGTTCCTGTTCGAAGACGTCCAGCGCGGCACCGCCGGGCCGGCCGTCGCGCAGCGCCGCCACCAGCGCGTCGGTCTGCACGATGGGGCCGCGACCAATGTTGATGAACCGGGCCGTGGGCTTCATGCAGGCGAACTGCCCGGCGCCGAACATACCGCGGGTGCTTTCGGTCAGGGGGGCGGCCACGACCACGTAGTCGGCATCCGCCAGCAGATCGTGCAGGGCTTCAGTAGCATGCACCGTGCCGAAGTCGGGGTCGTCCTCCCGGTGGTGGCGGGCCACGCCCGCGACTTCCAGGCCGGTCGCCTTCAGCAGCCGGGCAATGGCGCGGCCGATGGAGCCGGCTCCCACCACCAATGCGCGCCGGCCCTGGATGCGTTCGGTGTCCCGATGGCGCCAACGGCGTTCGCGCTGCAGGGCGAATGTACCCATGAAGTCCTTGGCAAAACTCAGGATCAGTCCGAGCACGTACTCGGCGATGGCGTTGTCGAAAATGCCCCGCGCATTGGTGACCGGTACAGCGCTTTCGGTCAGGGCCGGGAACAGTATGGCGTCGACGCCGGCGCTGGTGGCGTGCACCCACTGCACCTTCTTGGCCCGGGGCCAGGCCTCCTGCAGCAAACTGGTGCGGAAGTCGGTCACCAGCAGCACATCCGCGTCGGCGATCGCGTCGAGCAGGCCCTGACGGTCGCTGGTGTGCACGATGTGGGCGTAGGCGTTGAGCGGTTCCAAGCCGGGCGGGGGGCCGTCCTCCGGCGCCGAGAGGGTGACGACCACAGGCTTGTCCGTGTTGGGTGAGTTCATTCCGTTGTATGGATGGGAAGAAGGCCGGTGGTCATCGGTGGTGCGAATGCCTTGAGACGGTAACGGTCCGGCCATCGCGCGTCAACCGGGGAGGGCGGTGTATGGGCGACGGGAAGCCGCTTGGCGGGGCTCTTGACCCCTTGTGGCTGACCGGCCTAGTCTGAGCCGGAGACCGCATCACAGGAGTCGCGCCATGCCGGATCACGCCGAGCAGTCGGAGCAGTACCTCACCGAAGATCCGATGTGGAATCCGGCGCTGCGGGCACTGCCCATTCCCGGCATTCGGCGCATGGTGAACATGGCGGCCGAGATGGACGATGTCATCCATTTGTCCCTTGGCCAGCCCGATTTCGCCACACCGCCGCACATCATCGACGAGCATGTGCGGGCGCTGCAGGCGGGGCAGACCGGCTACACCATGGATGCGGGCCTTCCGGAACTGCTGACGGCGCTGAAGGAATACTATCGCGATCGGTTCGAGCGGGAGATCGTCGAAGAGAACATACTGGTCACCACCGGCGCCACCGAAGCGATCTATCTGGCACTGAGCGCGACTGCCGCGCCGGGTCGGCAGTTTCTCATCCCGGACCCCAGCTTTCCCTTGTTCGCGCCGCTGATTCGTATGAACGGCGGAGAGGTCAAAGCCATTCCCACCCGCGCAGAGCACGGCCACCAGCTGGACCCCCAGCAGGTCATCGACAGCATCGGCATGCGCACTTTTGCGATCGTGCTCAACTCGCCCAGCAATCCCACCGGCACGGTCTATCCCCGGGAGACGGTGGAAGCCATCGTAC
>DATFML010000248.1:0-3355 GCA_035266965.1 Gammaproteobacteria bacterium | reverse complement strand
AGCGCACGGCGTAGAAGGCGAGCTTGTCGTCGGTTCCGTCCAGGGGCATCACATAGGTACCCGCCAGCACCTGGACCTGGCTGGTGTCCTGGGGCGCGGTCTGATACTGGAACGAAAAGCTGTGCTGGCGCTGCCAGAGGTTGTCGTAGCTCACCGAGGCCGAAAGACGCAGGGGCTTGGTGCCCGCGGAGTTCTCGTTGTCCAGCGCCACACTGCCGTGCAGGGGCAGCTTGTCCTTCACCTTCAGCACCACGTCCAGGGTGCCCGGCGTGCTGCCCGCCCGCAGGACCGGCGTGACCTGGCGGTCGGACGTAGCCTTGTTCAGCGCGGTGAGCTGCTTCTGCACGTCCGGCAGGTAGGGCACCTGTCCCTTCGCCAGGGCTGGCAATGCCTTGCGGATCCTGCCCAGGGAGAAGTAGCGCGAGCCCTTGACCTGCACCTGTTCCACCTTGCCCTGGGTGACCGTGAGCCTAACCACGCCCCCCACCACGTCCTGCTCGGGGATGTTCACCAGCACCGTCGGGTAACCCGCTTTGCGGTACAGGCTCTGCAGACGCTTACGGGCCTTCTCCACATCCTTGATGGTGTGCTTGGGGCCCAGAAACGGATATACGGCACGTTCCACGTCCTCCGTATCCAGGATGGTGTTGCCCTCCACGTCGTACTCCCAGATGTCGAAGTGCTGCACCTTCGTCGCGGACGGCGTATGACCACCCTGCCCTGCGCCAGGAGACGGTTCCGCACCCCGGGCGGCACCCATGCCCAGCGCCCCACACAGCAGCACGGCACCTGCCGCACGTCCCCACCCCCTCTTGAATTCGCTCTCGCCCAATGTCTATCCGTCCGCCTGCGATTCTCGTCCGCGGCCCGCTCCCGGCGGCAGCCGACCGCGAGCGCCACAAATCAATAGAACCAGCCTCCCCTGGCGGGGAGGCCGGCCGCTTGGCAACCCCCGGCCGGCACGCGTTGCACGCACCGGCCGGAGGTTCACGCCACGGGCAAGGCGCCCGCGACGCGTTTGGTTGCCCTCAGGCTCAGAACGGCGCGTGCGGCAACTGGCTGGCGTCGTTCACGTGCGAGATGCGGCAGGTGTCCGGACCGGAGGCGTTCGTCTTGGTCTGGTTCATGGTGGGGTTGTTGGGATCGTACTGGCCATCGGCCGGTGGCGTGGCGTTGGTGCTCAGCGCCAGGTAACCGCCCTGACCCCAGGTGTACTGGAACTTGGTATTCAAGGCCTTGATGATGGCCGGGCCCGCCACCTTCTTGCGGATGGTCTTCAGCACTTCCAGCTTGTTGGAGCAATCGGTGGCGTTCGCGCAGTTCACGTCCGTACCGTTGTCCAGGGTCTTGCGCCACTGCATGGAGTTGGCCGACCAGTCGAAGTAGGTGGTAGCCATCACGTTCTGCAGAGTGGGGGCGTAGCCGTCCACCTTGATGAAGCGGTAGTCCTTGGAGTGGCTCGTGTTCTTCTCCGTGGACTGCAGGCCGATGGCCCAGTTACCCGCCTTGCTCTCGTTGCTCAGGCAGTCGCCCAGACCGCCGGAGCCGGCGTTCTGCGTCACGATCGGGCCGAACAAGCCGGAGGTGAGCACGGAGGGCAGTGCACTCGGGGTGCAGGGCGAACGCAGGAAGTTCGCGTTGAACTGGGCCTGGGTGCCCGAGCCCGGGACGCGGCGGCAGATGTGGACCAGCGTGGAACCGCTGGCGGGCGCAGTCACACCAGTGACGGACGGCAGCCCGGTGTTACCCACCATCAGCTGATTCCAGTTGGTGATGCCGCCGGTCTCGAGGGCGGCGATCTGGCGGGAGCTGAGGCTGGGCATGTCGGCTTCGGTTTCGGAGCCCACGGTCAGGCCTTCGGCCGCCTGCAGGGCGTTACGCAGGTTCAGGCTGACCGGCACGCCGAACACCACCGCCGTGGCGCTGGCCACGTTCAGGTTGTTGAGGTCCGCCGGCGTGACGTCGCTGCTGCCGGGCGGCACGTTGGGGCCCACGAACATGCCGGGTTCCACGTCGGACAGGCCGGCGTCGGAGACGATGGCGGCGGTACCGGCGCCCGGGCTGCCGTCAGCGTTGATGGTGGTGTTGCAGGAGTACACCTCGATGCCCAGCTCGGGATCCGTGGTACCCGTGTCGGTGCAGTTGCTGCTGTTGACGACCATGTTGGTGATCGCCCGCGCCTGGGCGACCGGCTGCACGCCCATGCCGGAGCCGCCGGCCGAACGCTTCACCAGCAACACGTTCGGGTTGGTGGGGAAGCCGGCCGGCAGGGAGCCGGCGTCCACCAGCTTGCTGTTGTCGAGCTGGCAGGAGATGGCGCTGAAGTCGTTGCCGTCGCCGTTGCTGAGGTACTCGTCGGCGGTGCCGGCGACGCACAGGTCGGTGTTGAACAGCAGACGCAGCGCGTAATCCTCGGCGCTGGCGCCGGACATGTGCAGGGTGATGGCGATGGGCGCATCGGGCGTCAGGGCGTGGGCGCTGCCCATGGCCATGGCGCAGGAAGCGGCGACCGCCGCGGCGAGCTTGTTCATCTTCATGGTGTTGTCACTCCTTAATAGAGATCGATGTTTTGTTGGGGTTTGGAACGATCAGGCGGACTTGCCCTTGCGGCGGGCGACGCCGACCAGCCCCACCAGGCCCGAACCGAACAGCCAGGCGGCGGCCGGGACCGGCACGGAGCTCACCGCGCTGGTCATGAGGTCGCCGTTGTTCTGCAGGGTCAGCGTGCCCAGATCGTGATACTGGTTGACGAGGGCGGTGCCGGCGGCGTTGACGCCGAGGCCGTCCCAGAGGATGTGCATGCTCGAACCCATCGCCGCGGTATCATTCCAGCTGACGCCACCACCCCAGTTGTTGCCCCAGACGCCACTATCGAAGTAGGCATTTTGACCGGGGGCGATGTCGGTGGCATCCAGGTTCGCGGCATAGTCAGAGAGGCTGCCGCCGGTCAGGCCGTTCACATTGTTGGTGAAGAACTGACCGTTCTGCATAGCGGTACCAACGTCGGCCGGAGCCATGCCGGACGCCGTTGAAATAGGATCGGAGATGGTGCTGACGATGCCGTAATTTGGCGCCAAGGTCGGGTCCGTGCCGTATGCGTAGTTGTTGAGCCCGCCCAGATTCCACTGCAGCGGACCCTTTGCGCTGGCGATGAACGAGCTCAGCGTGGAGTCCGCCGCCACGTTGATCGCCGGCATGCTGCTGCCGTCGATCATGCCCGAGGAAATCGTGATGCCCAGGTCGCGGGTGTAGGACAGCTGGGCGGTCGAATCCCAGACATTCAGGAACAGCTCGCCGGGGTCGGTGGTACCTGCGGGATAGCCATTCTGGATGGCTGCGCTGGCGCTGCCGGCCA
>DATFML010000247.1:0-9281 GCA_035266965.1 Gammaproteobacteria bacterium | reverse complement strand
CGCCGCCCGCAAGGTGGCGGCCGGCGCGGCGGAGCGCCTGCCGCTCGTGCGCGTGCCCAACCTCGCCCGGGTGCTGCGGAAGCTGCGCCGGCGGGGCGTGTGGCTGGTCGGGGCGGAGGCCGGGGCCGGCCGGAGCCTGTTCCGGGTGGAGCTGGACGGATCGGTGGCGCTGGTGCTGGGGGCCGAGGGCCGCGGTCTGCGCCGCCTGACCCGGGAGAGCTGCGACTACCTGGTGCGGATCCCGCTGGCCGGGGGCGTGGAGAGCCTCAACGTCTCGGTGGCGGCAGGGGTGCTGCTGTTTGAGGCGCGTCGCCAGCGCCTGCTTGTCGGGGGCTGAGGCCCCGGCAAGCAGTGCCGTGGCCAAGCCATTGAATCACGGTGGGTCCTCGGGTACAATTCCCGGCTTTGCGGCTCCCTGAGTCGCTCACTCCTTGCCTCACCGCGCCGAGCGGGAGGCTGTTGAATCCACAAGGAGCACTGTGTCATGCGTCACTACGAAATCGTTTTCCTGGTCCATCCGGACCAGAGCGAGCAGGTTCCCGCCATGGTGGAGCGCTACCGATCGACCATCGAATCGGCCGGCGGCAAAATCCACCGTTTTGAGGATTGGGGCCGGCGCCAGCTGGCCTACCCGATCCAGAAGCTGCACAAGGCTCATTACGTACTCATGAATATCGAGTGCGACCGGCCGGCCCTCGATGAGCTGAGCAGCGCCTTCCGGTTCAACGACGCCGTGCTGCGCAATCTGGTCATCGCCCGCAACGAGGCCGTTACCGAGCCGTCCCTGCTGGCCAAGCGGGACGACAAGGAGCGTGGCGAGCGGGAGGAGTCCTCCGAGCGGGGAGGCTCCGACAGCGAGGCGAGCGGTGGAGGCGACAGCGACGAGGCGGCCTGACGGGCAGGCTGCCCGGCGTGTTCGCCCATGAACGAAGCGGTGGCGGACGCGAACGACAATGTCCTGGTGATTGCCGGTCATGTCGTGAAGGCTCCCCGCTCGCGGGTGTCGCCGGGCGGCATACCGATCACCCGTTTCCTGCTGGATCATGATTCACGGCAGACGGAGGCGGGATTGCCCAGGGAAGTGCGCTGCCGTATTGCAGTCGTGGCCAGCGGCAGTGACTTGCAGGATGCGGCGACCGGGCTGACCCCGGGACGCGCCCTGCGGGTTACGGGTTTTCTGGCTCGCAGCGGTTACCGCGACAGTGAAGTGCGCATTGTGTTACATGCGCAGCGTATTGAATATCTTGATTAGCGAGAAGAGGTGGATAACATGGCTCGTTTCTTTCGCCGCCGGAAGTATTGCCGCTTTACCGCGGAGGGCGTCAAGGAGATCGACTACAAGGATATAGCGACGCTGAAGAACTACGTGACCGAGACGGGCAAGATCGTGCCCAGTCGCATCACGGGCACCAAGGCGCGCTATCAGCGCCAGTTGGCCACGGCCATCAAGCGGGCCCGCTACCTGGCTCTGTTGCCCTACTGCGACTCGCACTGACGGGTTATGGCGGGAGCCGCCCTTTCGGTGGCAGATCAGGACGGATCGCGGGCGGCGACGGGGGAGTCAATCCGGGTAATCGGCTTCGAAGGAACGCCGCCTCCGTAGTGACATGACGACTTGGACAGGCTCCTAGTGGCTGCGAGTGATCCCATGCGCGCGCTGGCGGGATTCATCATGGGAAGCCGTGTGCGCGCCATGCTGGTGGCGGCCACCAGCGCCGTGCTGGCGCTGCTGGCGCCGCCGTTCACGGCGCCGCTCAGCTATATCGGCGGCGCCGCGATAGGATTGGTATGCCTGCGGGCGGGCCCCTTGGAAGCGGTGCTGGTGATGGCCGGTGCCGCGGCCGGGACCGGTGTTCTGTCGTGGCTGGTTATTCATCACGCGGTGCCGGTGGTATTGGCGGCCCTGTTTCTCTGGGTGCCCGTGGCACTGGTGGCCGCCGTGCTGCGCTATACGGTGTCGTTGACCCGCGCCGTACAGACCGCCGCCGTGGTCGGCCTGCTGGTCGTGGTCGGGGTCTACGCCATCCACGGAGATCCCGCGGCCTGGTGGCATCACCTGCTCAAGCCGGTACTCGGGCCGGCGCTGAAGCAGAACGGTTCAGGGACCAGCCCGGACCAGGTGTTGGCGGAGGTGGCCCGCCTGATGACCGGGGTGGCGGCCGCCGCTCTGGTGCTGGGCCTGCTGGTGTGTTTGCTGCTTGCCCGCTGGTGGCAGGCGGTGCTTTATAATCCGGGCGGATTCCAAAGAGAATTCCATGCGTTGCGGATGGATCCAGCCAGCGGATGGGTGACTCTGGCGGTGGTGTTCGCGGCCGCCGCCGGTCAGGGCGGTGTGCTCGGTACGGTCGCCGTGCAGATGGCCATGGTGCTGCTGATCATGTATGCCCTCGCCGGGCTGGCGCTGGCGCACAATGCGGTGGCGACCTATCACGCCCATGTGGCATGGCTGGTGGGCTTGTATGTCGCCGTGATCATCCTGCGGCCGACGGTGGTGCTGCTGGCGTTGGCGGGGTTGCTGGATGCCTGGTTCGATTTTCGTCGCCGATTGCCGGCGCAGTAGTTGGACGCGTTGTTGATTTCACTTGAATCGGCGGCCTTGGGCCGTCTGTGAGCCGAACGGGCTCGATGGGGTATTAGCGATGGAAGTGATTCTGCTGGAGAAGGTCGAAAATCTGGGCAATCTGGGCGACCGGGTCAAGATCAAGCCGGGTTACGGGCGCAATTTTCTGATCCCCCAGGGTAAGGCCACCTCGGCCACGCCCGAGAACGTGGCGCGCTTCGAGGAACGGCGGGCGGCGCTGGAAAAGGCCGCAGCCGACGCCGTGGCCGCCGCCGAGGCCCGTCGCGCGGCCCTGGAGGCGCTCAGCGGCGTGACCGTCACGGCCAAAGCGGGTGACGAGGGCAAGCTGTTCGGTTCGGTGGGCACCACCGACATTGCTCAAGCCATCAGCGACGCCGGCGTTGCGGTGGAGCGTCATGAAGTGAGGTTGCCCGAAGGCCCGTTCCGGGCGGTGGGCGAGTATGAGGTGGAAGTGCATCTGCACAGCGACGTGAACGCCGTCGTCAAGCTGACGGTTGCCGCTGAATAGCTCCGACGCTGTCGCTCCGGCAGCGTCCGGACGGCCCTGGAAAGCCGTTGTCTGCGCCCGTTCCGGTTTCACTGCGGAGCGGGCGTTCCCTTGTGGGTTCCCCGCCCGGTTGTGTATTCTTCCCTTGTCTCCAAGCTCAGGGTGTCGGTCCCGCGGGCGTTAGCCTCGATGTTATTATTATATCGATAATACAGTCACTTGCGCCTGGTTCGCCCGGAAGCCTACGAAAGTTGGCGGGTTCACCGTGAAGAGCCGGCCAGCGACTACCATTGATGTGTCCGGGCATGCCGTCCGGGTCCAGCGCCTGCGGCGCCGGCCGGTTCGCACCGGACGATGACCGCTAGTCAGCCGGAGGTCCAATGCCCGAATCCCTACCAGCGGCTCAGGATGTCGTGACGGCGACGGAGGCCCTCAAGGTCCCCCCGCATTCGGTGCAGGCCGAGCAGTCCGTGTTGGGCGGCCTCATGCTGGAAAACAGCGCCTGGGACCAGGTGGCGGATCGCGTCTCCGAGGACGATTTCTACCGCCGTGACCATCGGCTCGTCTTCCACGCCATCGGTGAGCTGGCCGAGCGCAACAGCCCCTTCGACGTGGTCACTCTCTCCGAGTGGCTGGACCAGCATCAACAGCTCGATGACGTCGGCGGGCTGGCTTTTCTGGGCACTTTGGCGAAAAACACCCCCAGCGCAGCCAACATCCGCGCCTATGCGGATATCGTGCGCGAGCACTCCGTGCTGCGCCAGCTCATTCGGGTGGGCACCGACATCGCCGATGGTGCCTTTTTCCCCGAAGGGCGCGGTTCCGCCGAGCTGCTGGATTTCGCCGAGCAGCAGGTGTTCCGCATCGCCGAGCAGGGCAGCCGCGGTCGACGGGGTTTCGTGGGCATCAAGGACCTGCTCACCAAAGCGGTGGACCGGATCGATACCCTTTTTCAGCAGGACACCCACATCACCGGCGTCCCTACCGGTTTCACCGACATCGATGACATGACCGCGGGCCTGCAACCCTCGGACCTGATCATCATTGCCGGACGCCCGTCCATGGGAAAGACCACCTTCGCCATGAACCTCGCCGAGAACGCGGCCATCAAGTACAAGACACCGGTGGCCGTGTTCAGCATGGAGATGCCCGGCGAGCAGCTCGCCATGCGCATGATGTCCTCCCTGGGGCGCATCGATCAGCACAAGGTGCGCACCGGCAAACTGGACGACGACGACTGGCCCCGGCTCACCTCGGCGGTGAGCATCCTGGCCGAGGCGCCGCTGTACATCGATGACACGCCGGCGTTGAGTCCCACCGAGCTGCGTGCCCGGGCGCGGCGCCTGAAGCGCGAACACGACCTGGGGATGATCGTCATCGACTATCTGCAGCTCATGCAGGTTCCGGGCGGCAAGGAGAACCGGGCCACCGAGATCTCGGAGATCTCGCGGGGTCTGAAGGCGCTGGCCAAGGAAATGAACGTGCCGGTGATCGCCCTCTCGCAGCTCAACCGCGGCCTGGAGCAGCGCACCGACAAGCGGCCGATCATGTCCGACCTGCGCGAATCCGGCGCCATCGAGCAGGACGCGGACGTCATCGTGTTCATCTATCGCGACGAGGTCTACCACGAGGACAGCGAACACAAGGGCTCGGCCGAAATCATCGTCGGCAAGCAGCGCAACGGTCCCATCGGCATGCGCAGACTGACGTTCCTCGGGCAGTACACCCGCTTCGAAAACTACGCGGACAATTTCTACGGCGATGAGGACTATTCATGACGCGCCCCGTGCGTGCGCTCATCGACCCCGCCGCGCTGCAGAGCAACCTTGGCCGGGCACGGGAAGCTGCCGGGGGCAGCCGCATCATGGCGGTCATCAAGGCAAACGGTTACGGCCACGGACTGCTGGCGGTGGCCCGCGCCCTGGAGGAGGCGGACGCTTTCGCGCTTACCAGTCTGGAGGAGGCGCTGGTGCTGCGCGAAAACGGCATCGGACATCGCATCGTCCTGCTGGAAGGCTTCTTCGATCCCGACGAGCTGCAGGTCATCAGCCGCCAGGGGCTGGACATCGTCGTTCATCAATCCGAGCAGATCGCCGTTCTGGAGAAGGCGCGGTTGCCGCGGCCGGTGGCCGTTTGGCTCAAGGTGGACAGCGGCATGCACAGGCTCGGCTTCGCCCCCGGGGAGACCGCGGCCGCGGCGGCCCGTCTGCGCGCCTGCGCCGCTGTGGATTCGGTGGGGTTCCTTTCCCATCTGGCCTGTGCGGACGACCGACGTTCCCTGCGTACCCACGACCAGTGTGAGACGTTCGACGCCGCCTTGCACGGCCTGCACGGCCCGCGCTCGCTGGCCAACTCCGCAGGGGTACTGGGTTGGCAGGCCACCCACCTGGATTGGGTGCGGCCCGGCATCATGCTCTACGGTGTATCCCCCTTTCTCGGTGGCACCGGCTCCCAGGAGAGGTTGCGACCGGCCATGACGTTTTGCACCCGATTGGTAGCCGTCAATCGCCATCGGCGGGGAGACGCGGTGGGCTACGGCGGCACCTGGACCTGCCCGGAAGACATGCCGGTCGGTGTGGCCACCGTCGGCTACGGGGACGGCTATCCCCGCCACGCCGGTTCCGGTACGCCGGTGCTGGTGAATGGGCGGCGGGCGACGCTGGCGGGCCGGGTATCCATGGACATGATCACCATCGATCTGCGCGGGCATCCCCAAGCCCGGGTCGGTGATCCGGTGGTGTTGTGGGGCGATGAGTTGGCGGTCGAGGAAGTGGCCGAACATGCCGGCACCATCGCCTACGAGTTGCTGTGCGCCGTCAGCGGGAGAGTGCCCCGGTACCCGGTGCAGGCAGCCGTCCAGGCTCCCGTGACGGCCGATACCGCAGCGCCCGAGCTGTAGTTCAGGCCGTGGCCAAGCCCAAGACCCTTTACAGCTGCTCCGAATGCGGTGCCCAGAGCCCCAAGTGGGCCGGACAATGTGCCGACTGCGGGGCCTGGAACGCCCTGGTGGAAATCGCCGTGTCCGCGCCCGCGGCTTCCAATCCCCGCCTCGCCGGTTACGCGGGCGAAGGCGGCCAACGGCCCGTGCAGACCCTGGATGAGGTGGAGCCGGAGGCCCGGGCCCGCACGCCGGTGGGGCTGGACGAACTGGACCGGGTGCTGGGCGGTGGTCTGGTGAGTGGATCCGTGGTGTTGCTGGGCGGAGACCCGGGCATCGGCAAGTCCACCCTGCTGCTGCAGACCCTGGCGACGGTCGGTGCGCAGCTGCCGGCGCTTTATGTGACCGGCGAGGAGTCCCCCGAGCAGGTTTCCATGCGGGCCCGGCGGCTGGGGCTGCCGGGCGACCGGGTGCGGCTGGTGGCGGAAACCGCCGTGGAGGCGATTCTGGATACCGCGCGCCGGGAGCGCCCCCAGGTGATGGTGGTGGACTCGGTGCAGACGCTGTTCACCACGGTCCTGCAGTCGGCGCCCGGCTCGGTGGCCCAGGTGCGGGAAAGCGCCGCCCAGCTGGTGCGTTTCGCCAAGCAGACCGGCACCGCCCTGTTCCTGGTGGGCCATGTCACCAAGGAAGGCACGCTGGCCGGCCCGCGGGTGCTGGAGCACATGGTGGACACGGTGCTCTACTTCGAAGGCGAATCCGGCAGCCGTTTCCGCGTCATCCGGGCCATCAAGAACCGCTTCGGCGCGGTCAACGAACTGGGCGTGTTCGCGATGACCGACAAAGGGCTGCGGGAGGTGAGCAATCCGTCGGCCATCTTCCTGTCACGCCATGATGAACCGGTGCCGGGCAGCGTCATCATGGTGACCCGTGAAGGCACCCGGCCGCTGCTGGTGGAAGTCCAGGCGCTGGTGGACCAGAGCCCCCTCAGTAATCCCCGTCGCGTGACCCTGGGGCTGGAGCAGAACCGCCTGTCCATGCTGCTGGCCGTGCTCCACCGGCACGGGGGCGTGGCGGTACTGGATCAGGACGTGTTCGTGAACGTGGTGGGCGGTGTGCGGGTGGGCGAGACCGCCGCGGATCTGGCGGTGCTGCTGGCCATCCTGTCCAGCTTCCGGGACCGCCCGCTGGCGACCGATCTGGTGGTGTTCGGCGAGGTGGGACTGGCGGGCGAGATCCGTCCGGTACCCAACGGTCAGGAGCGGCTCAGGGAAGCGGCCACCCACGGCTTTGCCCGCGCCATCGTGCCGGTTGCCAATGCACCCCGCGGGGGCCGGATCAACGACATGGAGATTGTCGGTGCCCGCCGGCTGGCGGATGTGATCGACGAAATATAGCTTCGAAGGGCGACGGAGCGCCTCTATCCCAGCGCCGCCAGTTCCCGTTCCAGCAGGTCCGCGCTGCCCAGGTTGAGCTCCACCAGACGGCGCAGATGGGTGACGCTGTCCACGTCGATGTCCCGGCAGGTAAGCCCCACCCGGTCCTCTTCCACATGGGCCACCGTCACGGCCATGTCGATTTCCACGTCATCGTCCAACTGCAGGCGCAACTGATAGTCGTTGCCCGCAAAACCGGACCAGTCGGTGGGGCGCCGCACGAGGGCTCCTTTCAGGGACAGGTCCATGACCTCGGTGTCCCACTGGTGCTCGGCGTCGGTCAAGGTGGCGGACCCGTCGAACGGCACCCGGCTGAAGCGGCGCTGGGGCGCCTTGGCCGTCGGTTCGTGTCCCGTCTCTTCGAGGAAGAAGTGCAGCTCCAGGTCTCCGATGCGCACCGCTTCGCCGTTGCGCAGCCGATGCGTGTTCTCGCCGATGGGTTGACCGTCCACCAGGGGCGAGTTGTCGCCCTGCAGGTGCGACAGGTAGTAGCCGTCGTTGCGGCGAACGACCATCGCCGTCTGCGATTCCGATTTGCCGAGCCGGGTCATGGCCCGGTCCAGGCGGATGGTGCGACCCAGGTGTGAGCCGCTCATGATCTGCATCCAGCCGGTGACCATCGGCCGGCTGTTGGGCACGGCCGCGGAGCCATCGTCGGTGACCGCCTCCTGGGCGAAGGTCAGTGTGTGCTTGCCGATCTGAATGAGATCGCCGTCGTGCAGCTGGCAGTCCCCGCTGACGGGTTGGTGGTTGACCATGACCCCGGTAACGCCTTCGGCCGGCACCAGATGAAAGTCGGCGCCCAGCCGATGGATCCGTACGTGCACCGGCTCCACGGCCAGGCTGTCGATATGCACGCCGCAGGTCGGCTCCCGTCCCACCAGCAGTTCATCCTCCAGCAGAGGATAGACTTTCAGCCTCTTGTCTTTGAACGACAGCGTCAATCTGGGCATCGATACACCCTGGTGGCTCCGGCGCGAACCGGAATGTAAAAAGTATAAGTCGCGGTCTTTACCCTATATCGTGCACAGCGCACATTTTCTTTATCTTCGTCGGCCTCCTCAGCCGCCCCCGGCGACCTTGGGCAGACGGTCCAGGGCCGCGCGGATGGCCGCCTCGGGATAGGCATAGTCCTCCAACTCGCCGTTGAAGTACTTGTCGTAGGCGGCCATGTCGAAGTGGCCGTGGCCGGAAAGATTGAAAAACAGCGTCTTGGGCTGGCCCGACGCCTTGCAGGCCAGGGCCTCGTCGATCACGGCGCGCACCGCATGATTGGACTCCGGGGCCGGGATAATGCCTTCGGCCCGGGCGAAGGTGACACCGGCTTCGAAGGTGGGCACCTGGGGTACCGCCACCGCGTCGATCAGTCCTTCCTTGAAAAGCTGGGAAACCAGTGGCGAATCGCCGTGGTAGCGCAGGCCGCCGGCGTGGATGCTGGGCGGCATGAAGTCGTGGCCGAGGGTATACATCAGCATCAACGGGGTCAGCCCCGCGGTGTCGCCGAAGTCATAGGCGTAGTGGCCGCGGGTGAGGGTGGGACAGGAGGTGGGCTCCACCGCCACCAGACGCACGTCCTTACCGGCCGCCTTGTCGGCGAAGAACGGAAAGGCCGCACCGCCGAAGTTGGAGCCTCCTCCGCAGGGCGCGAATACCATGTCCGGATAGTCCCCGGCTTTCTCGAACTGCTTTTTCGCCTCCAGCCCGATGACGGTCTGATGCAGCAGCACGTGATTGAGCACCGAGCCCAGGGCATAGTTGGTGTCCTTGCGTGAAGCTGCCTCCTCCACCGCTTCGGAAATGGCAAGTCCCAGGGAGCCGGGGTTGTCGGGATCTTCGGCCAGGGCGTGGCGTCCGGCTTCGGTCTGGTCGGTGGGGCTGGCCAGCACCTCCGCGCCCCAG
>DATFML010000246.1:0-3472 GCA_035266965.1 Gammaproteobacteria bacterium | reverse complement strand
ATGGTGTTCCTGAACTGGAAGCACCTGCCGTGGTACTGGTACGGCTTCGACCACTTCTGGTTCGCCGCCCTGATGGTACTGGCCGTGCCGGCGTTGCTGGCTCTGGTGTTCGGCTGGCTGGCGTTCCGCTCCCGGGTCACGGGCGTGTACCTGTCCATCATCACCCAGGCCCTGACCTACGCCCTGATGCTGGCCTTCTTCCGCAACGAAATGGGCTTCGGCGGCAACAACGGACTGACCGACTTCAAGGACCTGATCGGGTTCAATCTGCAGTCCAACGCGACCCAGGTCGGCCTGTTCGTCGCCAGCGCCGCGGCGCTGGCCCTCGGCTACCTGTTGTCGCGCTATGTGGTGCGGTCCAAGCTGGGCGCGGTGGTCACTGCCGTACGCGACGGTGAAAGCCGGGCGCGTTTTCTCGGTTACCGGGTGGAGAACTACAAGCTCTGGGTATTCGTGTTTTCAGCCATGTTGGCCGGCGTGGCCGGCGCGCTCTACGTGCCCCAGGTCGGCATCATCAATCCCAGCGAATTTTCCCCCTTGAACTCAATCGAGCTGGTGGTGTGGGTGGCCGTCGGCGGCCGGGGCACGCTGTACGGCGCGGCGCTGGGGGCCATTCTGGTCAACTACGCCAAGACCTACTTCACTGCAGCCCTGCCCAACGTCTGGCTGTTCGCTTTGGGCGGCCTGTTCGTGGTGGTGACGGTCCTGTTGCCCCGCGGTCTGATCGGTCTGGGCCGCCAGCTGCGCCGCCGCCGACAATCGCCACCGCCGGTGATCCCACAGGCTACCGAGGAGCAGATGGAATGAACGGCGTGGACAGACTGCGCACCCTGGTGGGCCTTGACCGGCGCGCCGGCTACGCCGAAGGCGCCCATACCCTGGTGCCCGAAACGGTGGACGCCAGCCACGGCACCATCCTGTACGTGGAGAACGTGACGGTCAGTTTCGACGGATTCAAGGCATTGGACGACCTCACGCTGTACATCGACGACGGTGAGCTGCGCTGCATCATCGGGCCCAACGGCGCCGGCAAGACCACCATGATGGACGTCATCACCGGCAAGACGCGCCCCGATGAAGGACGGGTGTTCTTCGGCCAGACCATGGACCTCACCCGCATGGCCGAATACGAGATTGCCAGCGCCGGCATCGGACGCAAGTTCCAGAAGCCGACGGTGTTCCCGGAGCACACCGTGTTCGAAAATCTGCGCCTGGCCATGCAGGCCGACAAGCGGGTCTGGCCGACGCTGTTTGCGCGGCTCACGGGCGAGCAGTCCGACCGCATCGACGAGGTACTGGCCACCATCGGTCTGCCGGAAGAGCGCGAACGGCGCGCCGGGCTGCTCTCCCACGGCCAGACCCAGTGGCTGGAAATCGGCATGTTGTTGATGCAGAACCCGCGCCTGCTGCTGGTGGACGAGCCGGTGGCCGGTATGACCGGGCAGGAGACCGAGCGCACCGCGGAGCTGCTGACCTCCCTGGCCGGACGTCATTCGGTGGTGGTGGTGGAGCACGACATGGACTTCGTGCGATCCATCGCCCGCAAGGTGACGGTGCTGCACGAAGGTCACGTGCTGGCCGAAGGGAGCATGAGCGAGGTCCAGAGCGACCCGCGCGTCGTGGAAGTGTACCTGGGAGAGTAGTGATGCTGCAGATCGAGGGACTGAATCAGTTCTACCGTGAAAGTCATACCCTGTGGGACATCGCCCTGCATGTGCCGCCGGGTTCGTGCACCTGCCTGATGGGCCGCAACGGCGTGGGCAAGACCACCCTGCTGAAATGCATCATGGGGCTGCTTCCCATAGCGTCCGGGCGCGTGCGCTTTGCGGACGAGGCCCTCGAAGGCCGGGTGGCGGAGCTGCGCGCGCGGCTGGGCATCGGTTACGTCCCCCAGGGGCGGGAAATCTTCTCCCAGCTGACGGTGGAAGAGAATCTGCGCATCGGCCTTGGCGCGCGCCGCGACAAGCGGCGCACCATTCCGAAGCGGGTGTTCGAGCTGTTCCCGGTGCTCAGGCAGATGCTGCACCGGCGCGGCGGCGATCTTTCCGGCGGTCAGCAGCAGCAGCTCGCCATCGGCCGCGCGCTGTGTCTGGAACCGCGCTTGCTGATCCTCGACGAGCCGACCGAAGGCATCCAACCCAACATCGTGCGCGAGATCGGGGATGTCATCCTGCGCCTGAACCGCGAAGAGGGACTCACCGTACTGCTGGTGGAACAGAAGCTCCCCTTTGCGCGGCGGGTCGCCGACCGCTTCACTTTGCTGACAAAAGGACGGGTGGTCGCGGCCGGACCTATGGACGGCCTCGACGATACGCTCATCCATACCCATCTTACCGTCTAGCGAGGCTCTGCACGGGTCGACCAAGGGGATGATCACAAGGCGCAAAGGCGCGGGGAAGCGCAGTTTACAGAGCGTCTGTCGCTTCGCGACCCCGCATTCCGAGCCCCTTTGCAACGCCGTGAGCGCCGCTTCAGCGGCCTGTGCAGAGGTTCCCTGGGACGGAGAGGCCGGCACAGGGCACCTGCCATGACCCAGGTTCTGCGGCTCTGGCCGCTGCTCACCGCCACCCACCGCTATGAGAAGACGCTGTCGACGCGCAACCGCGGACACGGCGTGATCATCCAGGCGCCCATCCTGGCCTACCTGATCGAAACCTCCAACGGCCGGATCCTCTACGATGTGGGCTGCGACTACGGCAAGATCAGCGATCCCGTCCGGCGGGCCCGCTATTATGAGCACGCCGATTTCCCCTTCGGTGCGCCACAGATGTACGAGGACCAGCGCCTGCCCAATCACCTCGCCCGCCTGGGGCTGACGCCCGCGGACGTGGACCTGGTGTTCATCGGCCATTTGCATTTCGACCATGCCGGCGGCCTGCACGAGGTGGCTCAGGCGGAAGTTCACGTGCAGAGCGCCGAGTTGCAGGCGGCCGTCGATGGCGCCGACGGGGCCTACTTCGCCGACGACTTCGCGGGCGGCTACAACTGGCGGGTCATGGAAGGCGAATACGAGCTGCTCCCCGGCGTGCAGGCGGTCGCCAGCCCGGGGCACACCGCGGGTCATATGTCCCTGCACATCGAGATGCCCAAAGGTCCACCCGTGCTGCTGGCGGGCGATGCCGCCGATCTGCAGGAGAACCTGACCGACGAAATCGCCCCCGGTCTGTGTTGGCAGGATCGCGAGGATCTGGCTCTGCAGAGCATTCGCAAGCTGAAAACCCTTGCCCGACAGACCGGCGCCACCGTCTGGCCCAATCACGACATGGCCTTTTGGAGGGCCGTCGGAGCCGGCACGGACGGTCGGCCGCCCACAGGGTAGCCGCTCCGTTCGTTCTCACGACCCCCGTTTGCGGGGACGCGAATCCGGTCCCGCGGCACGCCGCAGCTGCAGTTCTGCCCGTAATAGGTCATATTCCCACCGTGGGGCCCCCGCGCACCGGTGCAACGCCGTTCGACCCGGGCGCTCCACGGC
>DATFML010000245.1:0-11099 GCA_035266965.1 Gammaproteobacteria bacterium | reverse complement strand
TGCACGCTACCAGGCGAGTCTGAAGTCAAGCTGAATCGCCGCGCGGGGGAGGGGTGGGAAGGAGAGGGTCTTGCGCCGGAGCTGAGGCAGGCGGTTGCGGTGATGTCCTATGGCGGCTTTGCGTCTTGTGATTATCCGCTTGATCGATCTGCGAAGAGCTTCCCTATCGGGGCGCCATACAGTGCCGGTCAGCAGGAAGCCGGTTACCAGGTTCCGCGGTGCCGGGTTTCACCGCGCCGGGCAAAACCTGCGGCGATTTCGGAGAAGGGGCGTGCAGTCTTCTATCGGAGTTGGCTGTCCTTGCTGCCGCGCCTGTTGTAAGCGCTGAATGTGGTCGCCTCCCGGTCGTGCTCGGTTTGGCAGGCAATGCACAGGCGGACCCCTTTGAGGGCGTCCCGGCGGGCCTGGGGAATTTCCTCGCCGCATGCCTCGCAGTGGCGCAGGCTTTCGCCTTCCGGAAGCCGCCTCCGTACATGCAGCAATGCGTCCTCGACCGTGTCGTCGATCTGGTCCTGGACCGCGTCGTCTCTTGCCCAGCCGTTAGCCATGAGTACCTCCGGCGGCCTGCCGGCCAAACACGCCCGGTGTCGCAACGCCTGGCAGGTCACTTCTTCCTGAGCCCCGATTATCCGGCAACAGTCGGCCCGTGAAAACGACAGGGACACCAGGGTTTGGGGCAGATTGGATGCGCCCAGCTGGATTCAACCCCGCTGGTGGTGGCCCTAGTCTAATACGCGCTGGGTCCACGATGACGTTACCGGGGCAGTCAGACGTTTCGAGGCCGCGCGCCGCGGCATGATCCGCAGGGCCCGTCCCCGCTACGGTCTCCTGCCAGACGCCTGTCTGCCGACGGACTATGCAACCGCCGGTGCCTCAAACAGCTAGGCGAGCTTGAACCGGTTCATGAGACTTTGCAGGTGGGCTGCCAGACGCGCCAGCTCATCGCTGGCGTTGGCCGTTTGTGCGGTGCCTTCGGCTGTCTGCGCCGAGATCTCACTCATGTGCGTCACGTTGCGATTGATCTCTTCGGCGGTGGTGCTCTGCTCTTCGGCCGCTGCGGCGATCTGAAGGTTCATCTCCTTGATCACGTCGACAGCGCGCGTGATGGACTCCAGGGAGGTGCCGGCCAACGCCGCCTGCTCCACGTTGGCCTGGGCATTGCTGCAGCCCCGCTCCATGACGGCAACCGATTCCCTGGCCCCGGCCTGCAGGGCTTCGATCATCTGCTGGATCTCCCGGGTCGACTGCTGGGTGCGGCTGGCCAGGGTACGCACTTCGTCTGCCACCACGGCGAAGCCCCGCCCCTGTTCTCCCGCGCGGGCGGCCTCGATGGCCGCATTCAGGGCGAGCAGATTGGTCTGCTCGGCGATATCCCTGATCACGTCGACAACCGTGCCGATGTTCAGGCTGTGCTGTTCCAGGTTGCCGACAACGGCGGACGCCGCCTGCACTTCGGACGCCAGGGTATTGATGGCCTTGATGGTCCCGGCAACCACCTCACTGCCTCGTTTCGCCTCCTGATCGGCGTCCTGTGCACCCTGGGCGGCGTTGGCTGCGTTGCGCGCGACTTCCTGTACGGTGGCGGACATTTCGTGCACGGCGGTCGCTACGTGCTCGGAGTCCGTATTCTGGGTCGCGACCCCCTGCTTCGCCTGTTCCGTGATGGTCGACAACTGGTCGGCGGCCGCGGCAAGCTGGCTGGAGTGACCGAGAATTTCGTTCACCATGTCGGCGAACTCCTTGCGCGCGCAGGAATACTCCCAAGCCATCCACGCGAACTCGTCCCTGCCGGAGATCTTGACCGTTTGCGCCAGGTTCCCATCGGACATGGCTTTCAAGGCGGCGACCATGCGCTCGGCCCGCCGGGCGACAAAGCCACCCATGTAATGAGCCAGCGCCAGCAGCAACAGCGATACGCCGACAGCCACGCCCAACGTGATATCACGTGCGGTGCCGTAGTCCTTGGCCCCGTGCGCCATACCGGCGCTTGCGGCAACGGCGGCAATGCCCAACACGCACAGACCCACGAGCAGGTACATCTGCTTGCGGATCGCCAGTCGTTCGAGGATTTTCCCGATCATGAGCTTTCCCTGCGCCATTCGCCATGGCCGCGACTTGTGGGCCGGACTCCTGCCAATGGTCTTCTGGTGGTGTGTCCGGAGGTGGGACGGCCCGGGAATTAAACCGAGCCATACGGAGACGTTGGCGGCTGCGTCCAGCGGGTCTTGAAGGTTGCGCGACAGGGTGCACCGTCGCCATCCGCCCGCTGCCGCGGTTGCCGGAGCTGGTAGGTGTCGCATTCACGAAAAACGAACAATCCCGTTTCCCGGCCGCCGCGTTTTCGCCCCGGCCTGGGCGAGCCCGGCAACCCGCCTCCCGGTCCGAGGGCAGACGCCAGGATCACGGGGCCACCCACGGCAGCGGCGTTGTTTACGGGCTGAAAGACCGGCTCCGGGCAATGGCCGGCGGGGCGATCACGCCCGCCGTCACTCCGCCCCGGCACCCGCCCTCGTGCCGCTGTCAGGCCTGCCCGCAAAACCCCCGGAGTCACGTGCATACCGTGGTACGAGCCGGTTTGTCTGTCGTACCATGGCCGATCATGGATCAGCTGCCTCTCACCAAGGTCATGGATTTGCTGCTGGACGCCGTCTGCGTCGTCGACGCAGAGGGTCGTTTCGTGTTCGTCAGCGCCGCGTGTGAGCGGCTGTTCGGGTACACCCAGCAGGAATTGATCGGCCGCAACATGATCGAGCTGGTGTGCCCTGAGGACCGGGAGCGAACCCTGCAGGCCGCTGCCGAGATCATGGCGGGCCGCCCCAAGACCCACTTCGAGAACCGCTACGTACGCAAGGACGGGCGCGTGGTTCACATCATGTGGTCGGCCCGCTGGTCCGAATCGGACGGTATCCGACTGGCAGTGGCAAGGGATATCACGGAGCTCAAGCGCGCCGACCGGATAAGGCATGCGCTCTACGAGATTTCCGAGGCGGCCCACGCGGCGGAAGGCCTGCCGGCACTGTACCGGCACATTCACCGGACCATCTCCGACCTGCTCCCGGCGGACAATTTCTGCGTAGCGTTGTACGACAATGCAACCGCCACGTTGTCGTTTCCCTATTTTGTCGACGAACGCGAGGCGCTACCTGCCATCCAGCCGCTGGACCTCGACTCGCCCTTGCCCATAGCGGAGGTCATCCGCACGGGCTGTGGCTTGTTGGCAGGCAGCGCGGCTGCCGGCGTGCCGGAACACGCTGATGAGGGCGCGGACTCCGGCCACGCGCAATGGCTGGGTGTACCACTGGTATCACAGAGCGGCGTCATGGGCGCCCTGGTTGTGCAGGCTTATTCGGGACCGGTCCGCTACACCGAAGAGGACAAGAACCTGCTCCAGTTCGTGTCCACCCAGGTGGCCACCGCCATCGAGCGCAAACAGGCGGAAACCCGACTGCGGCATATGGCGCGACATGATCCGCTCACGGATCTTCCCAACCGGACACTCTTCGATGACCGGTTGGATGTTGCCCTCAAACGGGCCCGCCGCGACGGGGAGCAGTTGGCCCTGTTGTATCTGGACCTGGACGGATTCAAGGAGGTCAACGACAGTTTCGGTCACGAAGCCGGCGACCAGGTGCTTCAGGAGGTGGCGCGACGGCTCGCGCGCTGTGTGCGTGCGTCGGACACCATAGCTCGCATGGGCGGTGACGAATTCACGGTGCTGTTGGCCAATATACGCGGCCTGGAGTGTGTCGAAATCGTCAAACAGAAGATCCGTGCAGCGATCGGGGTGCCTTTCGAGGCAGGCGGGCGCACATTGTCCATTTCCGCCAGTGTCGGCACAGCCACCTTCCCGGACCAGGGTTCCGACAGGGATCAGCTGTTTCGCCACGCGGACGCCGCCATGTACGCCGCGAAGGCGCACTAGGCGACCCGCTGCCATTGAAGACCGCCGTCGGGAAATTCGGTGCCGAAAATCGAGCTCAACAGGCCGCCTGCCAGGACCAGCAGCGAGGCGACAGCCGCGGCGAGGCGGGCGTGGCCGCTGTCCACGTCGACCCACAGATAAAGGGCGACGGGTACCGCGCTGCCCATGGCCTGCACGCCGGCCCTGTGCAGCCAGTTCCAGGGCCATGCGTTGAGGGGCCCGTCGACACCCCGTGCCCGGTAGACCGGCCGGGCCGCGTCCCCGTGCGCCGCTTCGCCGGCCCGGCCGAGTCGCCCCTTGCGCAGATTGCAGGTGAGGGACTTGTTCTCATGAATGCTGGTGTTGGGCTCGCCTACCAGGGCGGTGAGGGTATTGGCGATGGCGCCGGTGGCGTAGCCCGACCACCCGTAGTGCCAGAGCAGTCCCACCTGAAAGAGGCTGCGGCCGTCGACCTGCAGGGGCCGCAGGCGACCGGTCACCAGCGCCCGGGTCTCCACCTCCCCGCGGGCCGTGGATATCACCACCCAGTCCCGATTGGCGATGCCGAGCCGCCGCGCGAGCTCCGGTGGAATCTCCGCAAAGCCTTCGCGCTGCAGCTCCGCTGTCAGCGGCACCGAGCGGGTGGGTGTACCCCCCGAGTGGTGCTCGGTGACCCGGTATGTGGTCAGCGCATAGGGGTAACGCCCATCGAACGCGGTGTGATACCGGTTGTCGTCGCGTACCCACTTCTTGGACACCGGCTTGTCCTGCTGGGCATACAGCGCGTTCCTGGCGGGCGACTCGACCGGCTCGATGTGTTCGGCCCGGCCGGCCACCACGCCTTCCGGCTCCGAGTAACCGACCGCGATCCGGGTCTCTGCACGGGCCAGCCGACGCAGGTCCTCCGGATCGAACGGCAGTGCCGGGGAGACGACAAACGGCCGCTTGCCTCCGGCGTCGTCCTCGAGAAGGAAGCGGTTTTCCTGCACCAACACCACGCGACCACTGAGTCTGGGCATGAGACGCCTCCGTGCGCTTGAGCCATTCGAACGGGATCCGGCGCTAAGCCCTCGAGTGCCGTGCGGTGCGGTAGGAGCGCTCTGACGCGCGCAAGCCCTCGTCATGGTCCAGGCGGAAGTGAGGCTGTGTGTCTTCCGGGCGGACGGAATCGCCTCCGCATGGCGCTGGGTGCGCACCAACGCCCGCACCGGTCCATAACCCGCCCGGCCCTTCCTGCGTCAAAACGCTTTACATGGCGGTATCCGTTCTTGGGAACCGGGAGTTCCGCTACTCGCGTGTTCTGCGCACTTACAGACCGGTGCGTCGTTCGGTACACTGTGCGCACGCCGGGTGCGAAGCGTCTATGCGGCTCGTCACTGCTGCGTTCTTACTAACGCATTGACCCCTGTTTCAGTTCCTCCGGCAGCGGCGACCCCTATAGTGTTAACAGGCCCTAATAGAACTCCCCTTTGGTGAATGCTCAAGGAGGACAGATATGTCCCGGTTGTTTTCGAGCTATGCGCTCGGTCCCCTGACGCTGCAGAACAGACTGGTCATGTCGCCCATGACCCGTAATCGGGCCGACAACAATGTCCCCAATGCGCTGATGGCGCGCTACTACCGGCAGCGCGCCTCCGCCGGGCTCATCGTCACCGAGGGCACCTCGCCGTCGCCCAACGGTCTGGGCTATCCGCGCATTCCCGGGATCTTTTCCCTGGCCCAGGTGAGAGGGTGGGCGCCGGTCGCCGATGCGGTGCACGGTGGCGGTGCGAACATATTCATGCAGCTCATGCACACGGGCCGCATCTCCCATTCTTTGAATCTGCCGGCCGGTGCGCGGGTTCTGGCCCCTTCGGCCGTGGCCGCCAACGAACAGATGTATACCGATGCCGAGGGCATGAAGCCCCTGCCTGAACCCGAGGCGATGAGCGAGGCGGATATCGGCGCCGCTATCGAAGAGTTCGCCCAGGCGGCCCGCAATGCCGTTGAAGCGGGTATGGACGGCGTCGAGCTGCATGCGGCCAACGGCTACCTGCTGGAGCAGTTCATCCGCCCCAGCACCAACCGGCGCAGCGACGCCTACGGCGGACCCATTGAAAATCGGGCCCGCTTCGCCCTGGAGGTGGCGCGGGCGACCATTGACGCCATCGGCAAGGACAGAGTGGGAATACGGCTGTCACCGTTCGGGGTGTTCAACGACATGCCTCTGTATGACGCCATGCAGGAGGACTACACATATCTGGCCCACGAGCTCGACGCCCTGGGGCTGGTCTACGTGCACCTGGTCGATCATTCCGCCATGGGCGCGCCGACGGTGCCCGCGGCCATCAAGGAGGCGTTCCGCGAGTCGTTCAAGGGTACGCTGATTCTGTCGGGCGGTTACGACGCCGCTCGCGCCGAGAGCGACCTGGCCGACGGCAGGGCGGACCTCGTCGGCGTGGGGCGGCCGTTTCTCGCCAACCCGGACCTGCCCGCACGCTGGCAGGCAAACGCCCCGTTGAACGACCCGGATTACGACACTTTCTATACCCCGGGGGAAAAGGGTTATACCGACTATCCCACGTTGAGCTGACCCCTCCGGCTTCGGACTACACTGGTACAGGAAGACGGACACCCGGTCGGCACACCTTGTCGATCGAGACGACATGTCGAGCCATACGCGATGGCGCGATGGGGAGGCTGCCATGAACGATTCCTGTCCAGACGAGGCGCACGACACACGCAAGCCCGTGTCGGAGCGCGCCGCTGCCGGCTGGCGAAGGGCCGGCGACATGCATCACAACGTGCCGGTGTGGAGCGATCCATGCTGTTGCTGCGAGGCCGAGCCCTACTGGCGTGAAGTGGCGCCGGAGCTGGGCATCGATCCGGACGGCGACGGTAGCGCATCCTGAGGCGATCGGGCGCGCACCGCCTGCACGCTGTCGCTATGGCGGTGCGCGCCGTTGTCCCGGGCGCAGCACCGAACCGGCAGGCTGCCGGCCATGGCCTGCTGCACCACCGACCCTTGTCCCCACCTTTTACAGGGCAAAGCGGCGGGCTGACCGGCCTTTCGCTTCAGTAACGGCGCCTGCAGCCGATGGGGTCTGCAATGGCCCCCTCCCTCTCCAATACCGAATTGCTCCGGTACGCCGACCTATGCGCTCCCGGGAGCGGGGAGCTGCTGCTTTCCGACGTGATCGCTTCGTTCAGCTACGCGCTGGACCTGACCGAGGGCCAGGCCCCCGGGCACTGTCTGCGCGCCTGCTGGGTGGGTATGCATGTCGGACGCCGGCTGGGTATGGGAGAGACCGCGCTGTGGGACCTGTACTACACCATCCTGTTGAAGGACGCCGGCTGCAGCAGCAACGCCGCGCGCCTGTGCGAGCTCTACGGTCAGGACGATCGCGCCACCAAACGGGATTTCAAGTGGGTGGATACCGACAGCGTGGTGCAGCTGGCGCGCTTTGTGCTGTCCCACACGGGCGTGCGCGGTCAATTGGCCGACCGTTTCAAACGTCTGCTGCACCTGGTGGGTCATGGCGAAAGCCTGGCCACCGAGCTGATCCAGACCCGCTGCGAACGGGGCGCGGACATTGCCCGACGTCTGGGCTTCAACGAGGACGTTGCCTGGGGTATACACTGTCTGGACGAGCACTGGGACGGACGCGGCAAACCCTCGGGAATGAAGGGCGCGGACGTTCCCGTCAACGCCCGCATCGCGCTGCTGTCCCAGGTCGTGGACGTGTTTCATCACGTGGCCGGTCCCGAGGCGGCACTTCGGGAAGTGCGCCGCCGGTCGGGCACCTGGTTCGATCCGGAACTGGTCGCCGTGGTCAACGCGTTGGCGGGCGATGTGGATTTCTGGCAGGGATTGGCCGCCGACGACATGGAGCCGCGCGTCAGGGACCTGGAACCGGCGTCCCGCACGCTGGCCGTTGACGACGATCTGCTGGACGAGATCGCCGCCGCCTTCGGCCAGGTGGTGGACTCCAAGAGTCCGTACACCGCCGGCCACAGCGAACGGGTGGCCCTGTATACGGATATCCTCGCGGCGCGCATGGGACTGTCCCCCCAGCGACGGCGCTGGCTGAAGCGCGGCGCACTGCTGCACGACCTGGGCAAGCTCGGGGTCAGCAACTCCATTTTGGACAAGCCCGGCGCACTGACCGACGAGGAATGGACGGAGGTCCGTCGCCATCCCGCTCTCACCCGGGAGATCCTGTCCCGCATGGCCCCCTTCGAAGAGCTGGCGGTGATGGCGGGCGCCCATCACGAACGCCTGGACGGGGGCGGCTATCCGCTGGGCATGGTGGCCGCGGAGCTGTCTGTGGAGACGCGTATCATCACCATCTGCGATATCTTCGATGCCATCACCGCCGAGCGACCCTACCGCGGACCCATTCCCGTCCCCGAAGCGCTGGAAATCATGGGGCGAATGGTCGGTACGGCGCTCGATCCGGCTTGTTACCGCACCCTGCTGGAATCGGTCGACGAGATGCAGCGCCTGGTGGCCGACGAACGCGGTTGACCGTTTGCGGCGACGGAGGAAACAATACATCCGCAGGAACCCGGGGTCGGTGCGTGGGCGCTGGTTGGAACCTCACTGTCGGCACCGTGTTCGAACATAGTAGAGAGGACTTGTCGGGCGCCGTGCGCCCGCATGTCAGTCAGCGGACAAAGGAGATGCGCCATGACAGATGAAGAAGCGCCGGATCTCGTACTGATTCTCATCACCGGTCCCGAAAACCCGAAACGGCTGCCGTCGGCCTTTTTTCTCTCCGCCACCGCGGCGGCGAGCGAACAGAACGTGATTCTGTATTTCACCGGCCCCGCCACCGAACTGCTCAAGACCGGGGTGGCGGAGAACCTCTATCCCCTGGAAGGCGGCAAGAGCGTGGCGGACTTCATGAAGCTCGCGCTGGACAACGGCGTGCGCATCATCGGCTGCCAGCAGTCCCTGGACCTGAACGGCATGACCAAGGAAGACCTGTCCATGGATCTGCCCCTGCTTACACCCAGTCAGGCGCTGCCGTCCCTGGGTGCGGCGGGTAAGGTCCTTACCTGGTAGCACGGGCTCGGCCGACGGCGCAGGGAATGGGCCTGCGGCAGGCCCACAAGCCCAAGCCACTCCACCGCGGCGGCGGTCTCAGCCGGGTCCTCCCCGGCTGTCGCCGCCGTGCCCGGCCTGATACAGGGTGTCGTCGGCGGCCACTGACTACCGGCCCACGGCGCGCTTCTGCCGGCATTGTCTTAACATCCGCCTGCCGGTCCGGTACCGTCACCGGACCGGCAGGCGCTCTGCTATGCTGGGCTCATAAGAACCAACGTCGTCCCTTTCCGCCCAGGGTCAAGGCTCGGGCAGGTGTCCGGCACTGCGCCTGCCAGGGCGGAAACGGTGGCAGCCATAGAGGAGGCACGGATGCCCTTGTTCATCGCCGGACTGGTTCTTTTCTTCGGGGTCCATTCGGTATCCATCGTTGCCGAGCCCTGGCGCAACCGTATGGTGGCCCGTATCGGGGAGATGCGCTGGCAGGGGTTGTACTCCCTGGTGGCGGTCGTCGGTTTCGCACTCATCGTGCTGGGTTACGACGGCGCGAGACATGCATCGCCGGTTCTCTACCGACCGCCTCTGTGGACCCACTACATCACCCTGGTGCTGCTGTTGCCGGTGTTCCCGCTGTTGATCGCCGCCTATCTGCCGGGACGGATTCAGGCCGCGACCCGCCATCCCATGCTGCTGGCGGTCATGTTCTGGGCCGCCGGCCACCTGGTGGCCACCGGCACCGTCATCGATGTGGTGCTGTTCGCGGTGTTCCTGGCGTGGGCGGTCGTGGACCGAATCTCGGTTGGCCTGCGTCCGCTCCGGGAAATCCGGCATCTGCCGGCTGGCCGGATGAACGATGCCGTCATCGTGGTCGTCGGCCTGGCGATGTACGCGGCATTCCTTGGCTGGGCCCACAGCTTCTTCATCGGTGTTTCGCCGCTGACCGGTCTCGGCTGACGGCGCTCGGGCGCCGTTGGGCGGCGCCGGACAGTACCGCTGACGCGGGCGTGAGGGCCGATCGATCTTCATGGGGGCGTCCGCCGGGCCATGGCAGAATTGCCCATTCCTGCTATTGGTTGAGGGTGTCCTGTCGATTCAGGGGTTGCGCTGGTGGACGTGTCCCGATTGAATGTCGCGGTAGTGCTGGGAGATCCCCGGCTGCCCTACCCCTATGCCGCCAACGACCGTTTCGGCGCAGAGGAACTGGAGGCCGCCCGCCGCCTGGGCGCGGCGCTGGAGCGGTTGCCGGGGTATGCGTTCAGCTACTTCGACGACCACGAGCGCCTGCTCGACGCTTTGCGTGCGGCCGGAGCGGAGCTGGTGCTGAATCTCTGCGACACCGGCTTTCGCAATAACTGGGACTACGAACGGGACATTCCGGCACTGCTGGAGATTCTGGGTCTGCCCTATACCGGTGCCGATCCCATGGGCATCAGTCTCACCACGGACAAGGCGGTGGTGCGGGCGCTGGCAACGAACATGGGCATCCCGGTGCCCAACGAGACGTTCGTGGATCTGACCGCCGATCCGCTCACCGTGCCCGCCGTCTATCCCTGTCTGATCAAGCCCAATGCCAGCGGCGGCAGCTTCGGCGTCACGCGGGACTGCGTGGTCAACGATCCGGCCGAAGCGGAAACCTATCTGCGCTGGCTGGCCGCGAACCTGGCGATTCCCGAGGCGCTGCTGCAGGATTTTCTCACGGGGCCGGAATACACCGTCGGGCTGATCGGCAACCCCGACACCGGCTTTACCGTACTGCCGCCTCTGGAGGTGGACTACAGTGAGCTACCCTCGCACCTGCCGCCGATCCTGACCTACGCCTCCAAGAACGAGCCGGAGTCGCCGTACTGGCAGTCACTGAAGTTCGTCCAGGCCGATCTGGACGACGTCGTGCGCAGTCAGTTGATCGACCACTGTGCGCGTTTGTTTCGCCGCCTGGGCGTGCGCGATTACGGGCGCTTCGATTTTCGCTGCGGCGACGACGGCCAGCCACGGCTGCTGGACGTGAACACCAATCCCACCTGGTACTGGGACGGCAAGCTGGCCCTGATGGCCGAATGGGCGGGCTACGGGTACCACGACATGCTGCGCCTGATTCTGGAGGCGGCCGCCGCACGTCAGGGCATCGCCCCGCCCTGAGCCGCACCGCGGGGTTCGCCGTCAGAGCAGCCCCCG
>DATFML010000244.1:0-2426 GCA_035266965.1 Gammaproteobacteria bacterium | reverse complement strand
AGAGCTACAGAAAGCGGGCACACACCGAGCAACGCAGGAAAGCGAAAACCGCCTCAGCGGTCTGACGACAACTCCCGCCAACCGGCCAAAATAGTTGTCGCTGACCGGCCAAAGTAGTTGACGTTAGATACAGTACTTTGCGGCGAGAGAAACGGTCAATCGTCTCAAAGCTGAGTTTGGCCGCCGGATCTCCGTCGATTTGCTCCTGAAGAACAACGACGGGACGAATCGACTCTACCGAGCCGGCATCGACCGTATTGACTACCACGTCCCAGAGAAATACGATCGCGCAGCCCTTGAGCATGAGTTATGCCTCCACTAAAGTAATGACCATGATCGTAGCCAAGCCAAAACGCGTCCGTGAAACTCGCTTCTCTGACTTCATCCGCAATGCTTCGGCGAAACAGAAGAAGCGGGTCTACAGTGATGTCCTGGAGCGTGCATCCGAAAGGCAGCGCGCGGTGATGGCTATGGCGAAAGACCAGAAGAAGTAGCCTCCCACCTCAGCCCATCGGGCAAGGGCCACCCTTGCCGGTAGGAATGGGTGCGTCTGACTAACCCGTCCTACAACCCCGGGCAGCACCGAATTGAAGAGTTGGGGCATGGGATCGCGCCGTTGTAGCGCGAATCTACAGCTCGGCGGGTGGAATAGGGCGGCACATCCAGCGGGTGTCGTGCAGCAACGCGGGAGCAACCGGGACGCAAGGGGTCGCCGGAAAGACTTTTAGATGAAATTGTTATATTAACGGCCACACCCTAGACCCACCTGCAGCATCTGACTAGGTGCCGGAATACAACACCAAGCACCCCCACTAGCCGTCAAGTAGGGGCATAATTTGGGGCATCTCTAAGCATAGCTCCCTGATTCGCTGGTAGTATCAGGGGTTCTGAGGGACCGGGGAGGCGGCCCTAGCCTCCACCTTCCCCCGATTCACGCAACCTCGCTTGCCGCTTCCCATATGGTCGGCTCCGGCCAGCCACCGGTGCCGCGTGCCCAGCGCGTCCAGAAGACGAGCACGAAGAAGGCCGCGATGGCACTCATCATGCTGGCCGGGATCCAGACCACCAGCCCGCCCATGTGCTGGTCGAACAGGTAGCTGCCCACCCAGCCCTTGTCGAGCGTGGCGTAAATCGGGTACAGCGTACTGTAGCTGAATGTGATGTAGGCCCCGATCAGCATCTGCGGCACCATCACCGCCCACAGGATGATCATTCGCTTGCCGTAGCTGACCCGCCCGGGCTTCGGGTCCAGCATCAGCCACCAGAAGGGGATGCCCTCGAGCAGCATCGAGAAGTGCATGATCTCGTGCACGGTCTCGTTGACGGTGGCGTAGTCGAAGATCGGCGGCGTGAGCCAGAAGTAGATCAGCCCCACGAACAGGATCGGCGCGACCACGGGATGCTGGATGAAGTCCCAGGTGCCGCGCACGCTCCGGTTGCGCAGGATCGGCAGGAGCAGGTGACGGCGCGCCCAGGCGGGAAGGCCGGCAACCAGTTCCGGGATCGGTGCCGCCAGCGCGAGCAGCATGGGGATCCAGTGGTGCAGGGCGACGTGCTGCACCCGGTGAATCCAGAAGATGTGATCGGAGAGCGCGTCGAACGGGCTCTCCAGGATGAGGTAGGTGAGCGCAATGCCGCTGACGTAGGAAGCCAGGCGCCACCCGGACACCGGGTGCCCCCGCCGGCGGTGCCATCTCACCCCGCGCAGATAGATCCACAGCGCGAGGGCGCAGCCGACGAGCACGAAGGCCATCGCGCCCGAGTGGTCCCACATGGTCCATACCCGGCCCTTGAGGGGTTCTATCGGCTCGATCGCGGCGGGTCTCGAGCCCCAGGCCAGCGCGGCGACTGCCAGCGCGGCACCCAGCGCGACCAGCGTCCCGGGCCAATGCCGGCGTCGCCGCGAACTGGTCGCCGGGGTGGTCATCGGTTCGGGCGCTCCTTCAGCAACGGCTTGATCGTGTTCAGCAGCCGGCGAATGGAGACCGTGTCCGCCTGGTCATAGATCTTCCGGATCCGGCCCTGCCGATCGACGATAATCAGGCCATCGTTGTGGGTCACGTCGTAGCCGGGCTTGACCTTCTGCGCCAGCGGATTGGCCACGGCCGGCTGGGGAGTCTGCTCCGGCCCGGTCTCCCGGCTTTCCTGCTTCAGCGACACCTTCCGGTAGTCGATGTGGTAGCCGTCACGAACGACGTGCTTGATCGTGGCGGGCTTGCCGGTCAGGTATTGCCAGTGGAGGTTGGAAGGATTCCAGCCGTATTCCTTGAGAAAGGCGCGCATCTGCTCCGGTCCCGTGTCCGCGGGGTCCACGTCGAAGGCGACGATCTGGACCCGGTCCTGCAGGCCCGAGCTGCGCAACAGGTTCTCGAACCCGACCAGGTGGGCGGCGATCAGCGGGCAGTACGTGGTGCAGTAGGGGAACA
>DATFML010000243.1:0-4117 GCA_035266965.1 Gammaproteobacteria bacterium | reverse complement strand
CGCCGCCCGCATCCTGGCCGGCTACGGTCCGGGCAGCGGCCATGTGTTCAATCTGGGCCACGGCATTCATCCGGACGTGGACCCCGAGCACGCCGCGGCGCTGGTCAGCGCGGTCCACGAGCTGAGCGCTTCCTACCATCGGTGACCGGCCGGCTGCAGCCGCGCCGCCGGGTGGGTACGCCGCCATGAGTCAGTCCGCAAAGACGCTGTCCGCCGGCGTGGTGCCGGTACGCTGCCGGGATGGTGGATGGCGTTTCCTGCTGTTGAGAGCCTATCGGTACTGGGATTTTCCCAAAGGAGAAGTGGAAGCGGGCGAACGGCCCCTGGAGGCGGCGCTGCGGGAGCTGAAGGAGGAGACGGGCCTTGAGCATCCCGTCCTGCGCTGGGGCGAACACCACTGCGAGACGCCACCCTACGGCCACGGCAAGGTCGCCCGCTATTACCTGGCCGAAAGCGACACGGGCGAGGTGGTCCTGGGCATCAACCCCGAGCTCGGCAGACCCGAACATCACGAGTTCCGGTGGCTGGCCTATGACGAGGCTCGATCTCTGCTGGTGCCCAGGGTGCAGGCGGTTCTGGATTGGGCCAACGACATCGTCGGCGCACGCTGCGTCTAGGGAATCTCGGCGCAGGCCGCTTGAGCGGCGCTTCAGCGCAGTTCGCTCAGCAGTCCGTCGATCAGATGCCGGGCCTGGGACGCGTAGCCGCCACCAAACAGGTTGGCGTGATTGAGGATATGATAGAGATTGTAGAGGCGCTTGCGCACCTGATAACCCGGCTCCAGGGGCCAGGCCTCCCGATAGGCCGCATAGAAGCGGCCGCCGAAACCGCCGAACAGCTCGGTCATGGCCAGATCGGTCTCCCGGTCACCGTAATACACGGCCGGGTCGAAGATCACCGGGTCGCCGGCGCTGTCCATGGCATAGTTGCCGGACCACAGATCCCCGTGCAGCAGCGACGGCGCGGGCCGGTAGTCGTCAAAAAGCGCGGGCAGCGCATCCATCAGCCGTTCGCCGCCGCGCTGCAGGCTGCCGCCATAACCGTTGCGGGCCGCCAGCTCCAGCTGATAGCCGAGCCGCCGCTCGCGCCAGAAGGCCGTCCAGTCCCTGTCGGACGTGTTGATCTGGGGCGTGGAACCGATGGTGTTGTCCCGCTCCCAGCCGAAGCGGTCGCGAGTTACCCGGTGCATGGCGGCCAGCCCCCGGCCCAGGGCCTCCAGACCGGATGTTCCGCCGCGACCGAATTCGACATGCTCGAGCACCAGGTACGCGCTGTCGCCGTGCACACCCCAGCACAGCGGCCGCGGCACACGCAGGCTCCCGCTGCGCGCAATCTCCTGCAGGCCGGCGGCCTCGGCCTCGAACATGTCCAGCCGGGCGCCAGCGTTGAGCTTGACGAAATAATCGCGCTCGGCGCCGGCCAGGCGCACCGCCCGGTTGATGCAGCCGCCCCCCACGCTGTCGGCGCCACCGGGACCGATGGAATCGCCCGTCACTTCCCCGATGCGGTCGGCAATAACCCGCCACAACGTCATGAAAAGCCCTCCTGATTTGTCAGTTTGAACCGGGTGCACCATCTGGCATAGTCTAGCCTACGTAAAAAACATAAAATCGATACGGCCTTGTGCAGCCATCAAGGACTGCGGAGAAAAGCTTGTCATGAGCGAACGGCGCCCCGAGCTACGGCTCATCAATGTCAAACCGGCTTGTGAAAACTGCCATGTACGGCGGCTGTGCCTGCCCGTTTCCCTGGAGTCCGCTGACCTCGCGGAGCTCAATCAACTGGTGGAACGTCGCGGCCCCATCAAACGGGGTGAATCGATCTATCAGGCGGGGGACACGTTCACCAGCGTATACGCCATTCAGGGCGGGGCCGTTAAGACCTACGGCCTGACCAGCGACGGCCAGGAACAGATCACCGGATTTCACCTGTCCGGCGAGCTGGTGGGACTGGACGCCATCAACACGGGCCTGCACCCCTGCCACGCCGTCGCCCTGGAGAACACCTGGGTGTGCGAGATCCCCTATGACCGCCTGCAGCAGCTCAATGAGCAGATCCCCAGCCTGCAGCGCGAGTTCGTGCGTATCATGAGCCGCGAACTGGTGGCGGACCAGGCGTCGCTGATGATGGTGGGCAAGCTCAGCGCCGAACAGCGCGTGATGCGGCTGCTTCACAATGTATTTCAGCGCATGCGTCAACGCATGGGCAACGTGGACGAGATCCGGCTGCCCATGACCCGTGAGGACATCGCCAACTACGTTGGACTGACCACCGAAACCGTCAGCCGCGTGCTGGCCCATCTGCGCGAGCAGGGCATCCTCGAGATCAACAACCGGCAGGTTCGTTTCCTGGACATGCAGGCGGTGTGCAAGCTGGCCTGTTAGGGAAGCTCTGCACAGGTCGATCAAGGGGATGATCACAAGCCGCAAAGGCGCGAGCAAGCGCGGTTTACAAAGGGTCTGTCGCTTCGCGACCCCGCATTCCGAGCACCTTTGCAACGCCGTGAGCGCCCCTTCAGCGGCCTGTGCAAAGGTTCCCTGGGCGGGGGACGCTGGCGCGACACAGGTTGAGCGGGCTCGCCGTCATACCCCAACTCCCATCGAGCCCGGTAATCGCATCAACCTCGGGGCAGCCTTCGCACCGTGAAGCACAACCCATGTGTCAGGCACGCCGGGACAGGCGCTGGTGCAAGGGGCTGCTGCGGGGAAAGTGCGCCAGCAGGAAACGCATTTGATCGGCGAGCACGCGTCGACCCTGCAGATAGATGTACTCGGCATGGGTCGGCGTGAAAGGCACCGCCAACAATTCCATGCCAGCCTGCTCGGGGCTGCGCCCCGCCTTGTGATTGTTGCAGCGCTTGCAGGCGGTGACCACGTTGTTCCAGACGTCCGCGCCGCCCTGGCTGAGGGGCGTCACATGGTCGCGGGACAGATCGCGATCCGCAAAACGAGAACCGCAGTACAAGCACAGGGAGGCGTCGCGGCGAAACAGGGTCTGGTTGTTCAGGGGAGGGACGTAGCCGCCACGCGCCTTGGCCAGGGCATGGTTGTCGCCGTAGGTGGCGATGATGGAGTTCACCTCGATGACGCTGCGCCGGCCCGTAAGCGCGTTGACGCCGCCGCGGACCCGATACAACAGCGTGCCGCAGGTGTACGCTACCTGCTCCAGATAGTACAGCCGCACCGCGTCGCGGTAGGTCACCCACTCCAGGGGCATGCCAGCCATGTCGGTGCGCAGGACCTGATGTGTCAACTCGTACACAACCCCGCCCTCCAGTCCGGACCCAGGCATTTATGTCAGAAATACCCGCAAAAGTAAACGCGCCTCGAAAACAGCAGCGCGCGGTTTCAAAGGGTTGTATGAATCCGGTATGATAATCGTCTTTTTCGAGACGTCGCGCCCTACTTCCCCGCTTCCCGGGCATGCACCGCCGGTCTTGCCCCGGCTCGGCATGTCGGCGCCGTTGAACTGGACCATCGGTTACCGCTGACCCTGACGGCCCGGTCCGCCGGTGTGCGGGCGGGCCTTGCATCCGGAGAGAGAAGACCATGGCGATACGTATCGCTGTACCGCAGGAAATCGCGCCGGGTGAACGGCGTGTCGCCCTGATCCCCAGCGTGGTGGAACGCTTCGTTCAACTCGGCGCCGAGGTGATGGTGCAAAACAACGCGGGTGCCGGCGCCTACTATCCGGACGCCGCCTACGAACAGGCTCGCCTGGTGGCGGACGCCCGGAGCCTGTACGGCGAAGCGGATCTGGTGCTCAAGGTGCAGCCGCCCAGCGAGGAGGAAATCGGCTGGATGAAGGAAGGGGCCGTGCTTGCCGGCACGCTCCTGCCCCATCGCTACCCCGAACGGGTCGCCGCCCTGCGGGACCGGCGCATCACCAGCTTCGCCATGGAGCTGATCCCGCGCATCTCCCGCGCCCAGAGCATGGACGTGCTCTCCTCCCAGGCAGCCGCCGCCGGCTACAAGGCCGCGCTGATGGCCGCCGACCGGACCGGCCATTTCTTTCCCATGCTGACCACCGCCGCCGGCACCATCCGCCCGGCCAAGGTACTGGTGATCGGGGTCGGTGTGGCGGGCCTGCAGGCCATCGCCACGGCCAAGCGGCTGGG
>DATFML010000242.1:0-3113 GCA_035266965.1 Gammaproteobacteria bacterium | reverse complement strand
CAGAATGAAGCTGCCCGCAACAGCCAGTACCAGACGATCCACATTCATGGCGATGTTCCTCCCGTGCCGGGCGCCGTGCCTGGTCGGCTCTGCGGCGCCATACATTAGTATTTACTAATATATTGGCTATGGGTGCCGATTTCATCCCCTGTCCCCCTGGGTGTTACGGGCCCCCGGGCCTCCGGGCCGTCGGACCGGCGGCCATGAGGCCCCTTGGCGACGGGCCGAAACCCATTTGCGTGCCGCCGGGAGAAGACGCCATCGCGATCGATTGGCCTACCGGCCCGGCTGTCCGGGGAATGGCCGGGAGGCGGTGCCGGTCCGACTTGTCCGGTGCTTGCATTGTGGGCGCCACGGGCGCAAATTGCTCCCCGCCGTGGCGTATGACGACGAGGATTGCGTCCGGCATTTGGCGAGAGTAATATTGTTAATAATTCTCATTTGTACCTTGGGGTGCAGCAGTGACACTATCCAAATTGAGAGTGGGACAGCGGGCCTGTATCGCCGATGTCTGCGGTGAGGACGCGCTCGTGCACCGCTTTTCCGCCATGGGTCTGCGGGTCGGGAGGGAAGCCTGCCTGATCCGCCGCAGCTGGCTCGGCGGCGCCCTGCAGGTGCGTATCGGCGGCACCCATCTGATCATGCGACGGGCCGACGCAGACCGCATCACCATCCAACTGCCCGAATGAGACGTATCGCCCTGCTCGGCATGCCCAACACGGGCAAGTCGACCTTTTTCAACCGCCTCACCGGCGCCAGCGCCCGGGTCGGCAACTGGCCGGGCGTCACCGTAGACCTGCTGGCGGCGAAGGTGCTGCTGGGCGCCGAAATGGTCGAGGTGGTGGACCTGCCGGGTATCTACGACCTGCACGGCTTCTCCGACGACGAGGCGGTGGTCCGCCGGTTCTTCGAAAACAATCCCGCCGACCTGGTGTGCGTCATCCTCAACTCCACCCAGTTGGACAATCAACTGGCACTGGCCCTGCAGATCCGGGATCTGGGCCTGGAGACGGTGGTACTGCTGAACATGGCCGACGAGGCGGACAAGCTCGGCATCCGCATCGACACCGACACCCTCTCCGATCGCCTCGGCTGTCCGGTGGCGATGATCAGCGCCAAGCGCGGCCACGGCTTTCCCCAGGCCAAGGACATCCTTGCCCGTCGACTGCACGAGGCCCAGCCGGTGACCCTCGATGCTCTGCGCCGGGACATGGAGGCCAACGCTGCGGTCACCGACCGGGCCGAGGCGCTGGTGGGCGAGACCGTACGCATGCCCAGTGTGCTGGTGCGCAAAATCACCGAACGACTGGACCGGCTGCTGCTCCATCCGGTGCTGGGGCTGCCGCTGTTCTTTCTGGCCATGTTCCTGGTGTTCCAGGCCGTCTACACGCTTGGCACGCCCATACAGGAGGGTGTCGCCTGGCTGCTGGGCGGCTTCAAGCACCTTGCCCTGCAACCCCTGCAGCCGCTGCTGCCCCATCTGGTCTACGGGCTGCTGGTGGACGGGCTGTACGACGGCCTGGGCACGGTCGCCTCCTTCGTACCGGTCATCATCCTGTTCTTTTTCATGATGGCGCTGGTGGAAGACACCGGCTACCTGTCCCGCGCCGCGTTTCTGACCGACTCCCTGATGGCCCGCTTCGGCCTGGACGGTCGCGGCTTCGTGATGCTGCTGATGGGCTTCGGCTGCAACGTGCCCGCCTTGATGGGAACGCGCATCATGCGCAGCCGGCCGTTGCGTCTGCTCACCATGCTGATCATTCCCTTCTCGCTGTGCTCGGCGCGACTGCAGGTGTTTCTGTTTCTCACCACTGCCATGTTCACGCCACGCCAGGCGCCGTTGGTGTTGTTCAGCCTGTATATGGTGAGTTTCGCGGCAGCGTTCGGGAGCGCCTTCCTGGTACGGGGGCGCCTGCACAGCACCGAACCGTTCGTGATGGAGCTGCCGCCCTATCGCATGCCGACGGTGCGCCATGTGTTTCTGCGGGGCTGGCACGAGGTCCATCACTTCCTGCGCCGCGCCACCAATTTCATCGTGCTGGGCGTGACCCTGGTGTGGGTGCTCACCCACTTCCCCCAGGCGGCGACGCCCGGCGGGCCCGGCACCCTGGCGGGCATGCTGGGGCACTGGCTGGAGCCGGTGCTGCATCCCATCGGCATCGGTGCCCAGATGGCCGTCATCCTGGTGTTCGGGTTCGTGGCGAAGGAGATCGTACTGGGGTCGCTGGTGGCCATGACCGGCCTTTCCGGCGCGGCGCTGACCCAGTACCTGGGCCACCAGATGGACTGGGTGCAGGCCTACAGCTTCATGCTGTTCGTGCTGCTGTACACGCCGTGCCTGTCCACGGTGGCGACCATGAGAAGCGAGTCCCGCAGCCTGGCGTTCACCACCTTCAGCGTCCTGTGGGCCCTGGGACTGGCCTGGATTGTCAGCTTCGGGTTCTACCAGGCCCTGCGGCTGCTGGGCTACTGACAGCGCGGCCCCGGGCGGGCGCACCGGCCATCGGCAACGCCGACTCCACGGGCTCGGCCACCCCCACAGCCTCGCCCGACCCATGACCGCTACCCGGCACCCGCGCGGCTTTCAGGGTGGCATCGTTTTTCGCGTTTTTCGCGTATTCCGCCATGGCCCCGGTGCTCATCACATGACCCAACGCGTCGATGGCCTTGTGGTGGAGTCGGAATCGGTCAGGCGGGCAAGGACTGCGGACGCCCGCGCCGAGGCAAGCGAGATGTCCGGGGCAACCCGTGTTCGGCCCGGGCATTCATCATATGGGAGTCGGTTCCATGGCCCGTTCTAGGGGCGCCGCGTTCGCCCTGTTCTGTCTGCTGCTCTGGAGCGCGGGTGCGACGGTCGCCGCCGCTTCCGACATCACCAGTCGTGCGGCACTGCTCAAGCAATATCAGACCGTGACCGGGAACACTCCGGCGCTGGCCAGCGACCTGTACCTGCGCTCGGAACAAACCGGCAACAGCGCCCGCGGCGACGTGTTCGCGGTGGTGAACGACCCTTTCTCGACCCTTGCCACCCGTTTCCGCCAACCCGCCACCTGGTGTTCCATACTACTGCTGCATTTCAATGTGAAGGCGTGCGTGCACGCACGTGCCGACGC
>DATFML010000241.1:0-10787 GCA_035266965.1 Gammaproteobacteria bacterium | reverse complement strand
GTGCCGTCCTGCGATGCCTGCCATGGCTCGGATGGCACCGG
Source organism: Gammaproteobacteria bacterium (assembly GCA_035266965.1). Taxonomy (GTDB): domain Bacteria; phylum Pseudomonadota; class Gammaproteobacteria; order DATFLG01; family DATFLG01; genus DATFML01. Next base: position 10,746 of record DATFML010000241.1, on the reverse strand, counting down.
CATGGCGCCCATGGCCGTGCCGCCGTTGGCGGGCCAGCATGCCGCCTACATTCAAAAGGAGCTCAAGCTGTTCGCCACCGGAAAGCGAACCAACAGCCCGGGCCACGTCATGGCAATGATCGCCAAGCGGCTCACGCCGAAACAAATCAAGGATGTTTCCCTGTACGCCCAGGCGCTGCATCCCGACTTGGTTCCCGGCCGCGGGCCCAAGACCTACCAGGCGTACGTCAAGTCGCTCGCCAGTCAGCCTGTACCCGGGATACCCGAGAGTGCGATGAAGAGCTCCGAGACAGCGTCGGCGAGTGCCCGCAAGTGATGGCCCTGACCGGACCACATTCTCCGGCGCATCGATTGGTCTAAACACTCAATCCGCAGGAACTGCGGTCAAAGAAGGCACGCCATGTCAGATCAGAACGCAGCACAAGCACGCGGTTTCGGGGCCTGGATCAACGAACGCCTGCCCATCAATACCCTTTGGACCGAACACCTGACCGGATATGCGGCCCCGAAGAACTTCAACGTCTGGTATTTCTTCGGATCGCTGTCGATTCTGGTACTGGTGATCCAGCTTGCCAGCGGACTTCTGCTGGCGATCCATTACCAGCCCAATCCCAACCTGGCCTTCTGGTCGGTGCTTCGCGGCATCATGCGCGATTCGCACTGGGGCTGGCTGATCCGCTACATACACATCGTCGGTGCTTCGTCCTTTTTCGTGCTGGTCTACCTCCACATGTTCCGCGGCATGATGTACGGATCGTACAAGCGACCCCGGGAAATTCTGTGGCTCGTGGGGGTCGCCATCTATCTGGTGCTCTCGGCGGAGGCGTTCCTTGGCTACCTGCTTCCATGGGGCCAGATGTCGTTCTGGGGCTCCACCGTCGTGATGAACTTCGCGACGGCCATTCCCATTGTGGGTAACACGATCGCCACATGGCTACGCGGCTCCTTTGTCGTAGGCGCCCCCACGTTAAACAGATTCTTTGCCTTTCATATTTTCCTGATGCCGATTCTGCTACTGGCTGTCGTCCTGGTTCACATCATCGCCCTGCATCAGGTCGGCTCCAACAACCCGGACGGGGTCGAGATCAAGGAAAAGAAGAACAGCGACGGCTGGCCAGTCGATGGTATCCCCTTCCACCCCTACTACACCGTGAAAGACGTCTTCGGGGTCAGCGTGTTCCTGCTGATCTTCTCCGCATTCGTCTTCTACAAGCCCGGGGGATGGGATCTGTTTATCGACAAGCTCAACTTCACGCCGGCGAACGTCGTTCATACTCCGCCTGACATCCATCCGCTGTGGTTCTTCCTGCCCTTTTACGCGATGCTGCGGGGGGTGCCGAACAAATTCTACGGCGTACTCACTTTCGCCTTTGTCTTCGTACTGCTGGCAGCCCTTCCATGGCTGGACCGCAACCCGGTCAAGTCGGTGCGCTACCGCTCCCTGCTGTACAAGATCAACCTGTTCGCCATTCCGGCCACCTTCATCTATCTCGGCATCATCGCCCATGGCGCCGCCACCGGAGTGAACATGGTGTTCGGCCTGCATATGACGGAAGTGTTTTACGCGACCTTCTTCCTGCTTCCCTACTTCAACAAGGAACGATCCAGGGCGGTCACCCTGGCCTGGTTCGTGGTACTGCAGGCATGCGTGTGGCTCATCGACTATTGGTTGTATTACACGCATGCCCACAGCTGGGGCCTGATGCTGCACACCGACTGGATCCCGGCCGCCTATGTCGGCGTCATCCTTCTGGCCGCCTTCTTCTGGCCCTCACTGGCCAGGGACGTGCCCAAGCTGCCGGAGCGCCTGACCGCCGGCGGAGTCACCCACTGATGGCGGCAACGGGCATCAGCATGAAAACGGCAGCTGGAAGCGGGCCTTTGTACGCCACAGGAAGCTCACGCTCCCAGAACATACCCCGACTTCGGCGCGGTGCCTCCGCCAATGCGGGCGCTCCCGCGTCGAAAGTCCAAAGCTCAGAGGCACGTAGCACGATGCGCGTATCAACAAAAACGACGGCTGTTTCCTTCGCGGCCCGGCTGACCCTTCTGCTGGCAATGATCGCGGGCGCCCCCCTTGCCGTTGCGGGTACCAAGACAACACAGCCACCGCTGAAGCACATCAATATCAATCTGAATGACCGTGCGGCACTGCGCAACGGCGCGATGTTCTTTATGCAAAGATGCATGGCTTGCCACAGTGTCCAGGGAAGCCGCTTTATCGAGCTGACCAAGCCATTGGGGCTGTCCCCCAAACAGGTCGAAAAGTACCTCAATCCGACCAACCGGCGGGTGCGTCAGACCATGGTGTCCGCCATGCCCAAGGGCATCGCAAAGAAGTTTCTGAGCAAAGCGGCTCCGGACCTGACCGTGATCGCGAAACGGCGCACGCCGGACTGGTTGTACACCTACCTGACATCCTTCTACCTGGATCCGTCACGGCCAACCGGCGTCAACAACGTTGTCTTCTACAACGTCGCGATGCCCGACGTCTTCGCAGGACTGCAGGGGCTCCAGGCGCCGGTCAAGAAGGAAGGGTATCGGTTCGGCAGCCCGACCAAGATCGCCATGGGTGTCAAACCGGTCACCAAGGGCAGTATGACGCACAAGCAGTTCGACACCATGTCCAAGGACCTGGTCACCTTCCTGTACTACGTGGCCCACCCTCACCAGCAGGAGCGATATGCCATCGGCCCGTGGATACTGGGCCTGTTCGGATTGATGAGCATCGTGAGCTTCATGATGTACAAGGGCTATTGGCAACGCATCGTGCCCCCGGAAGGCGGACGGTGGTGGTCGTACTGGAAGAGGAAATAGGATGAATGAGGCACTGGACTCAGCTGCCGGCTGGTCGGAGAAGGAGGCGCTATCCCAGGCGTCCGAAGAATACGTACGGCGCCTGGGATGGATCTGCTACGGCGCGCTGGCGGCGGGCCTCGTACTCTACATCGTGACAATCTGGGTTGAAGTATTTCTGGACACGCGCAAGGCGCCCGCTTTTTCCCCGAGCGTGTTCGATGAGAGCCACCGGCACTGGCGGTTGCGCACGACGTTCATATTTCTCGTCTGGAGCATCCTGGGTGGATTGACTCTGCCGCTGGGTATCGGATGGCTGTTTGTGATCCCCGCCTACGGCTGGTACCTGTATCGGGTAGCCACAGGCATGCTCCAGTTCGCCCGCGGCAAAGCGATCGGAATGAAGCGCGCTTCCAACTGAGCCGCGCCCGTGCGGGCGGCAACGGGCGCTCACGGCAGCTCAAATTCGCAAGCCGAAGCCGATTGAAGGCGGGGCGTTTCCGCCCCGCCTTCAATCAGATCTTGAAGTGTCCCACCAGCCCCTGCAGGGTATCGGCCAGCCCGGACATGTTGCGCCCGGCATCCGACAGCTGCTCCGCACCTTCGGCCGTGTCGTGAACCACACCGGAAATATTGGCCACGTTGCGGTTGATTTCCTCGGCGACGGCGCCCTGCTCCTCGGTGGCGCTGGCGATGTGGGTGTTCATGGTGGCGATTTCGCCGACGCTGGACATGATGCCGCTCAGCGTCCTGCCGGCTTCGCCGGCCTGGTCGACACTGGCCTGCGCCCGGGTCCGACTCTGCTCCATGACCTGGACCGCCGTATGGGCTCCGTTCTGCAGACGCTCGATGATCTCGCGGATCTCTTCGGTGGATTGCTGGGTCCGGGACGCCAGCGTACGCACTTCGTCGGCGACCACCGCGAACCCCCGGCCCTGCTCGCCGGCCCGCGCCGCCTCGATGGCGGCATTCAAGGCCAGCAGATTGGTCTGCTCGGCAATGCCGCGGATGACGTCGAGGACGGTGCCGATATCGGCGCTGTCGCTCTCGACTTTGCTGATGGCACTGGCCGCAGCCTCCACCTCCTGCGCCAGGCCGTTGATGGCGGAGACGGTCCCCGATACCACTGCCTGTCCCTGGGACGCCTCGGCATCCGCCCGGTTGGCTGCGTCGGCGGCGGCCACGGCGTTGCGGGCCACCTCCTGTACGCTGGCGGTCATCTGGTTCATGGCGGTGGCGATCTGGTCGATCTCGCTACGCTGGGTCTGCACCCCGACACTGGTCCGGGCGGTTACGTGATTCATCTGGTCACTGGCCGCTGCAAGCTGCTGAGTGGAGGTACTCAACTCGGCGATCACGGAGCGGATCTTGTCGCTGAACCGATTGAACGCTTCGGACAGCTGAGCGATCTCATCCCTGCCGCGCACCTCGAGACGACGGGTGAGGTCCCCGTCTCCGGATGCGATGTCGCCCATGGCGACCACCACTTCGCTCAGAGGCCGGGTAACGGTCCCGCCTATCACCAGCGCCGCAGCCACTGCCAAAAGCACACCGATCAGGGCGAGCACCACCACGAAATGCCGGGTGGACTCCATACCGCTCACCAGCGCGCTGCCGGTCTGGGAGGCCTGCGCCTGCAGGTGGTCGACCAGTTGCGTGAGATGTGACTCGGTATCGGAAACGGTCCGCCCGAGGCTGGTACGGATCAGATAGGCATCGGTGCGCCACTTCGGTCCGCCCTGTATGGAGCGCAGGGTCTTCAGATTGGCAGCAAACTGCTTGCGCAGCTTCACGATCCGGTCGAGGGCATCCGACTCGTCCAGGGTGAGCAGGTCCCCGTAGCCCTGCAGCTTGTGCAGCTGCTTACCGGTCTCCTGCAGGTACATGTCACTGTCCTTGAGGGAGTTGTCGGAGCGGAACGCAAGGTAGGCCCGCACCCCGTTGAGCACGTTGACCCAGTTGTAGCGCAGGTTCTCCAGGTCCATGAGCAGGGGCCTGCGTTTGGCGGTCGCCGGCTCCTGCCCTTCGGACATCACCATCTGGCTCATCAGCTGCAACACCTGCTGGCTGAGCGGATTCACATGCTGGCCGGCGTAGGCCATGCCGGGGAAGTTCTTGAGGTTGTCGGTGGCCAGATCCAGCATCCGGTCGCGATAGGACTCATAGCGTTTCACATCCCGGGCGACCACCGCGATGAGCTTGCCGGAGGCAGGATCGGACTTCACCGCCGGCATGGCTTCCAACTCGGTCAGGGTCCTGGACAGCTTCTTCAGCCCGTCGAGATAGGCCTGCTTGTGGGCATCCTCTTTGCTCAGCAGGTAAAACCCGAGCGAGGAACTGGTACTCTTCATCTCGGCGTCCAGACGCTCGGCGCTCAACACCGCCGGTTGTACCTGCTGGACCAGCCAGCTCACCCTGTTGCGGCTGTGGGACATGCTGAGAGACGCACTCACGGCGACCACGGCCAGGATCGCGAGCAGGACCCCGAATCCCACCCAGACCTTTTGTCTAATTGTCAGGCTGTACATAAGCTGCTTCACGGACATCCCCCTCCTCGCACCCCGACCGACCCGCTCGGCCGAAAGACAGTGACTCTTGTCACAGTCATCAATCGGCGCCACAGCCCCGGGACTTTAGGGCCCGTGGCGTCCGTGGTGCGGTGGCTGCCCCTCATGGTCACTTGTTGGTACGATTTCTGCTCGTTCCGGGTAACCGCCTTGGGCGTGCACACCGCGGAGGATGCTGCAGTACATGGCTTACAGATTCATATTATTTATACTTCTCTGCTTCTTAGCCGCTTCCGCCGGGGCCGCGGACGACGCCTGGGTGCGGATCAATACCCACACCGATACCCTCGCCGTCATTCAAGGGGACCACGTCGTCGAAAAATTGACGGATATTTCCATCGGCCGTGGCGGGGTGACCCGCAACCGGGTGCGGGGCGACGAGCGCACGCCCCTGGGCCGCTTCCGGATCGGCTGGATCAACAAGAGCAGCCCGTTCCACCGTTTCTACGGGCTGGACTATCCCAATCGAACCTACGCCGAGCGGGCCTTTCAGGAGGGACTCATTGGCCACCACACGCTCGAACGGATTCTGCGGGCATTCCGGCAGCACGCCATCCCGCCTCAGAACACGGCCCTGGGCGGCTACGTGGGCATACACGGTGTGGGCCGCGGCAGTCTGCGCATCCATCGCCTGTTCAACTGGACCCAGGGCTGTGTTGCCCTGACCAATTCACAGATCGACCGATTGGCTCCCTGGATAGCCGTAGGCACGGAGGTGGTGATAAAGTAGCTTCCGTCTGCGGGCCTGCAGACAGGCCTGCGGAGTATCTCTACGGAAAGCCAAATAAAGGGAGTCAATGGCAATGAGAAACAAGGGCAGTAAGCTACTTGCACTTGCGGCGATGGTCGCGGTTTTAGGCCTCAGCGGGTGCGCTTCGACTTCAGAGCTTGAAAAGGTGCGTGCGATGGCGCAACAGGCCCAGAACACCGCCCAGCAGGCTCAGCAGTCGGCGGACCAGGCCATGAACACGGCCAAGCAGGCTCAGTCGACGGCCGACGCGGCGGCCAAATCCGCCGACAAGGCCAATCAATGCTGCAAGCACACCAACGAGAAGATCGACCGGATGTTCAAGAAGTCCATGTACAAGTAGGTCCCGCCCGCCGAATAATAATTAAATCGAATGCAGCGACGCACAAGACACCCCGCCACGGCGGGGTGTCGCCTCTATGGGTGGGGATTTGAGGAGGAAGCGGCGGCGGACGCTTCCCGTGTGCCGACCGTCACGTTCACCGGCATGCCGCTGGGTTGTGCCAGCGCACGACGCACGTCCGTCCAGTCGATGTCGGAGGCCGTGCGTCCGGGCACCCTGGCCACCTCCTGCTGCACCGCCTTGCGGATGACCGCAAGGCGCCGGTCGACGAGCCCCTTCTTTCCCTTGCTGGGGTACGCCTCCACATAGACCCGGCCGTCGTCCCAACCAACCTGTTCAGGGCGATTGATGATCCGCACCGGCGTTCCCACCGGAACCACTTTGAACAGAGCCTTGATGTTGCGGGGATACAGCCGTATACAGCCGTGCGAGACGCGCATGCCGACGCCATAAGGCTTGTTGGTGCCGTGGATCAGGTATCCGGGCAGCGCCAGTTGCAGGGCAAACAGACCCAGAGGATTGCCCGGTCCGCCCGGGACCACCGCCGGCAGCGGCGGCTCGCCCATCTGTTCGTGCTCCTTGCGTATGGAGGCTGGCGGGGTCCAGCTGGGATTCTTGAGCTTGGCCGCCACCCGGGTCCGGGCCACCGGGGTCTCCCAGTTGCCGCGCCCGATGCTCACCGGAAAGGTAATGACCTTGCCCGGTTCCTTCGGCTTGGCCTTGGGAAAATAGAACAACCGCATTTCCGCCACATTCACCACGATGCCCTTCCACGACTTGGGAAGGATGAATCGCGTCGGGACCACCACGCGGGTGCCGGCCCCCGGCAGCCAGACATCCACGCCCGGATTGGCCATCCGGATCTCGTCGTAGCCCACATCGTAGCGCCGGGCGATATCCAGCAGCGTATCCTGCTGACGGGCGGTGACGATCTGCACGTGGCCGACCAGGTCGTCGCCGGGCGGCGGCAGATCGAACGTCGACGCCTGTGCGGCCGGGGCACCTGCAGCCATGGAGAACACCGCCAGAGCGCCGCACGCGATGGCTGCCGACGCCTGACGGCGCAGCCGTGGAAGAAGAACTGACCTCATGGAATCAACCGTCCTCCGCAACCCGGTCGCGGGATTGTTCAACTGGCACGCGCGGGTCTGGAAGTTCGTGGCGGACAACCACCCTCTAAAGTGGCGCCCGATAATGACCAATGTGACCGCCCTGGCCATGGCAAGGTTCAATCGGCACGCGCCGCCCGCTGCACCGCCACGGGCCAACGTCCCAATACCTTCGTATCATATCAAATGACCGCGACCCTGGAAGGCCCCGTTGTCGCGGGTATCGTCCGGGCGCCGATGTGGCGCATCATCGCGCGCCGGCAGCGGCGAATGATGGCGTATTGGCACTTTCGCACTCCCCGGTTTCCGGCCGGACCCGACGGCCAGCCCTCCGGCCTCCATGGCATCGGCTCTGCCGCCGCCCGCCGGTGGCATCGAAACCGTGACTGCGCTATGGTCTCGCGGCAGCGAACAGGGGGCGGGATCCGTCGTTTCCAGTCCATGGCCGGCCGTCAGTGGCACTACACGATGGCAGAGGCCGCCCTGTCGAGGAGCGTCATCGTTCCCTCCCATGGACCGTACGCCACCGTGTCCCGAACATGCACATAGACCGATGGTTGAAACAGGCCGGCACCCAGGCGGCCCGTCCCCTGCGCGGCGCCGTGGCGCTGGGAACCGGCAGCGGCCTGTTGCTGCTCGTGCAGGCCTGGCTGCTGGCCGGCGTCGTGGACGCCGTCGTGTTCCGCCAGCAGGCCCTGTCCGCCGTGCTGCCCGGGTTGTGGGCCCTGTTGGGGGTGTTCGCGACGCGGGCCGTCATCGCCTGGCTGGTGGAATGGATCTCCTTCCGTGCCGCGGCGCGCATCAAGGTCAACATGCGTCGCCAACTCATGGATCATGTGCTCGCTCTCGGCCCCGTGCAACTGATCGGGGAACGCAGCGGCGAGCTGGCCAACACCATCACCGACGGCGTGGAAGCGCTGGAAGCCTATTACTCGCGCTACCTGCCCCAGATGTCGCTGGCCGTGCTGGTGCCGTTGGCGATCCTGGTGGTGGTGTTTCCCCTGGACTGGATATCGGGGCTGGTGCTGCTGGTCACCGCACCTGTCATCCCGCTGATGATGATCCTCATCGGCAAGGGCGCCGAAGCGCTGAATCAGCGCCAGTGGCGACAGCTCGCACGGCTGAGCGCCTATTTCCTGGACACGCTGCAGGGCCTGACCACCCTCAAGCTGTTCAACGCGAGCCGCCGCGAAGCCGCTGTGGTGGCCCGGCTGTCCGACGACTATCGCAAGAGCACCATGGCGGTGCTGCGGATCGCGTTCCTGTCGTCCCTGGCGCTGGAGTTTCTGGCCACCGTCAGCATCGCCCTGGTCGCGGTACTGATCGGCTTCCGGCTGCTGTGGGGCGAACTGGGCTTCCAGTCGGGCTTTCTGATTCTGCTGCTGGCACCGGAGTTTTATCTCCCGCTGCGCGCCCTGGGCACCCATTACCATGCCCGCATGGACGCCATCGGAGCCGCCGAACGCATGGTGGAGTTGCTGGAGACGGCGCCGGTACCGCGGGCGCAGGGGGCCGCTCCATTGGAGCTCGCACAACCCCTGAACATCCAGCTCAATAACGTCAGCTTCGCCTACCAGGCAGACCATCCGGCATTGGACGGCGTCTCCTTCCAGCTGAACCACGGAGACCGCGTGGCGCTGGTAGGGCCGTCCGGCGCGGGCAAGACCACCGTGGTCAACGTGCTGCTCGGGTTTGTCCGGCCGGCGGCAGGGGAAGTACTGATCAACGGCCGGGCGCTGGGCGAACTGGATCCCGAGGACTGGCTCCGGCACGTCGCCTGGGTACCCCAGTATCCCCGCCTGTTTCACGGCACGGTGCTGGAGAACATCCGGCTGGGAAATCCCGGCGCCGACGCCGATGCCGTGCGCGAAGCCGCCCGCCTGGCGCTGGCGGACGAGTTCATCGAAATGCTTCCGCGCGGCTACCAGACGGTGGTCGGCGAGGGCGGCCAGGGATTGTCGGGCGGTCAGGTCCAGCGGCTGGCGCTGGCACGGGCTTTCCTGAAAGCGGCACCCCTGGTGTTGCTGGACGAGCCCAGCGCCAACCTGGACATGGAAAGCGAACGCAAGCTCAACACGGCTGTCGCGCGGCTGGCCAGCGGCCGCACCACCATCACCATCGCCCACCGCCTGAATACCGTACGCCAGGCGGACCGCATCCTGGTTCTCGAACAGGGGCGATTGGTCGAGACCGGCTCTCATCAGGAACTGCTCGACCACCACGGACTGTACCGGCAACTGGTTTACAGTTACGGGGAGGTGGGATGAAGACGCTGCTGCGGCTGCTGCGCCTGTTTCTGCCCTACTGGCGCTGGATGAGCCTGGGCGCACTGATCGCTCTGGTGGTGGTGCTCGCCAACATGGCTTTGCTGGGCGTCGCCGGCTGGTTCATCGCCGCCATGGCCGCCGCAGGCGCTGCCGGCGGCACCATGAACTATTTCACGCCGGCGGCGGCCATCCGCGCCTTCGCCATTGCCCGCACCGGCGGACGCTATCTGGAACGGCTGGTGACCCACGAGGCCACGCTGCGGTTTCTGTCCGGCCTGCGGGTCTGGTTCTACGAACATGTCGAACCCCTCGCGCCGGCGGGCCTGCAGCAGTACCGGGGCGGCGACCTGTTGAGCCGCATAGGCGCAGACATCGACGCCCTGGACAATCTGTATCTGCGCACCCTGGTGCCGATGACCGTGGCGAGCGCAACCGCTGTCCTCAGTTTCGCCTTCCTGAGCCTGTACAGCGTATCCATGGCGGTGATCGATCTGCTGTTCCTGATGCTGGCCGGAGCCGTGGTGCCACTGGTCGCACGCAAACTGGGCACGGCGCCCGGAGCCCGGCTGATCGAGACCGGCGCGCACCTGCGGGTGGCGGTCGTGGACGGCGTGCAGGGCATGGCCGAACTGGTGGTCTATGGAGCCGCCGGACACCACTTCGGGGAGGCCGACCGACTGAGCCGGGAGCTCATCGAGGACCAGGACCGCATGGCCCGCCTGTCGGGCTTCACAGCGGCCATGTCGGGGCTGTCGACCAACCTTGCGGTGTGGCTGGTGACCATCGTGGGCATCACACTGGTACGCGAGGGAACGGTACCCGCCGTGGATCTGCCCATGTTTGCCCTGGTGGCCATGGGGAGCTTCGAAGCCGTGGCAGCCCTGCCCCAGGCCTATCAGTATCTCGGGCACACCCT
>DATFML010000240.1:0-5489 GCA_035266965.1 Gammaproteobacteria bacterium | reverse complement strand
CTTCAAGGGCGACGACAGGGTGGCCGGCGATTCGGAGCAATCGGTATTCGAATCAGTGGGCCTGCCGTTCATCGAACCCGAGCTGAGGGAAAACCGCGGGGAGATCGAGGCGGCCAAGGCGGGCAGACTGCCACGGCTGGTAACGCTGGACGACCTGCGCGGCGACCTGCACGCCCATACCGACGCCACCGACGGCCATGACAGTCTGGAGGCCATGGCCCGTGCGGCCAAGGATCGCGGCATGGACTATCTGGCCATCACCGACCACTCCCGGCACCTCACCGTCGCCAGGGGCCTCGACCCCAAACGCCTTTCCGCCCAGATCGATGCCATCGACCGCCTCAATGAAAAGCTCTCCGGCATCGTGCTGCTCAAGGGCATCGAGGTGGACATCCTGGAAGACGGCAGCCTGGATCTGCCCGACAAGGTGCTGGGCCGACTGGACGTGGTGGTGGCGGCCGTGCACAGCAAGTTCGGTCTGTCCCGGGACAAGCAGACCCGGCGCATCCTGCGGGCCATGGACAATCCCCACTTCGCCATCCTGGCGCATCCCAGCGGCCGGCTGATCGGCGAGCGCGAAGCCTATGACGTGGACATGCCGCGCATCGTGCGCGGTGCCCGCGACGCCGGCTGCTTTCTGGAGTTGAATGCGCACCCCGAACGGCTGGACCTGCAGGACATCTACTGCAAGATGGCGAAGGACAACGGCGTGCTGGTCAGCATCGACTCGGACGCCCATGCCACCGGCAACTTCGACCTGCTGCGGTTCGGCGTCGGTCAGGCCCGCCGCGGCTGGCTGGAAAAGGACGACGTACTCAACACCCGCCCCCTCGGCGCCCTGCGCAAGCTGCTCGGCCGGAAGAAATAGCGGGGCGGTACGCCTCTTTGGTATGGGCTAGATCCTCCGCCGCACCTCCTTCACGTTGACGTCGTCGGCGCTGGTGTGGACGCTGAAACCCAGCCTGCGGGCCAGTTCCAGCATCTCGGCATTGCTGGCCAGCACTTCACCTTCCATGATCTCGATGCCCTTGGCACGGGCGGCGTCCATGAGGCTGTGCATGAGGCGTGAGCCGATGCCCTTGCGCTGCCAGGCGTCGGCCACCACCAGGGCGAATTCGCAGCTTGTCCCGTCGGGATTGATGGCATAGCGCGCCACCCCGATTTCCAGTTCGCCGCCCTGCCGGGGGACCACGGCAATCATGGCCAACTCCCGGTCGTAGTCGATCTGGGTCAGGCGCACCAGCATGGGCCGGGTCAACTCCTGCAGGCTCTGCATGAAGCGGAAGTACTTGGCCTGGGGCGAGAGCTCCCGTACGAAGCGCTGCTCGATTTCCGCGTCCTCGGGGCGAATGGGCCGGATGGTGAGATCGCTGCCGTCGGCCAGTTGCTGATGGGAAACCAGATGGGCCGGATAGGGATGGATGGCCATATGACCGTAGCGGTCCAGGGCCGGCGGGGGCAGCTCCACCACCAGGCGGGCGTCCACCGCGACGGCGCCGTGCTGATCCACGATCAGCGGATTGATGTCCATTTCGCAGATATGGGGCAGCTCGCACACCATCTCGGAAACCCGCACCAGCAGATCCTCCAACGCCGTCTGGTCCACGGCCGGCAGGTTGCGGAACTCCGCCAGCAACCGGCTGACCCGGGTGCCGGCAATGAGCCGGCGGGCGATGAAGCGGTTCAGCGGCGGCAGGGCCACCGCCCGGTCGCGCATCACTTCCACCGCCGTGCCGCCGGCGCCGAAGCTGATCACCGGGCCGAACACCGGATCGCGTATCACGCCCACCAACAGCTCGCGGCCGTGGGGACGGTCGGCCATGCGTTCCAGGGTGACCCCGAGAATATGGGCCTGGGGCCGCTGGCGACGGGCCTCGTCCACCATCTCCGTGAAGGTGTGACGCACCGCCTGGGCGTTGCTGACGTTCAGGCGCACCCCGCCCACGTCCGACTTGTGGGTGATGTCCGGGGAGTTGATCTTCATGGCCAGGGGAAAACCCAGGGACTCGGCGGCCACCAGCGCCTCGGCGGCCGTGTGGGCTTCCATGGCCTGTTGCACCGGAACGCCGAAGGCGGTCAGTATGGCTTTCGACTCCAGGGTGGTGAGGGCCTGGCGGCCTTCACCGAGGGCTTCCTCCATGATCAGGCGGGCCCCTTCGATATCCGGTTCGCTGCGGTAGGCGGCCAGCGGCCCCGGCACCTGCATCAGCAGCGCCTGGTTGCGCTGGTAGTTGGCCAGATAGGAAAACGCTTCCACGGCCGCTTCCGGCGTCCTCAGCGTCGGCACATGGTGCTCCGTGAACAGCGCGCGCGCCTCCTGCACCTGGGTGCGCCCCATCCAGCAGGTGAGGATGGGTTTGCGGCTGCCGTGCTGCACTTCGATGATCCTGCGGGCGGCATCCGTGGGGCGGGTCATGGTCTGGGGGGTGAGCATGACCAGCACACCGTCCACGGCCTCATCTTCCAGGCAGGCGGCAACGGTGGCGCCATAGCGCTCCGGCGTCGCGTCGCCAAGGATGTCCACCGGGTTGCCGTGGGACCAGTGGGCGGGCAGCAGCTCGTTGAGCCTCCGCGTGGTCGCCTCGCCCAGCTCCGCCAGTACCACGTCCAGCTCCGCCGCCCGATCCGCGGCCATCACACCCGGGCCGCCCCCGTTGGTGACGATCGCCAGCCGGTTGTCCTGCAGGCGGTAGCGGGTGGAGAGGATCTCCGCCGCGGAAAAGAGCTGCTCGATGGTCATGGCGCGAACCACGCCGGCACGCTGCAGGGCCGCCTCGAACACATCGTCGGCGCCCACCATGGCGCCGGTGTGGGAGGTGGCGGCGCGGGAACCGGCGCTGTGCCGACCCGCCTTGACGACGATCACCGGTTTCATGCGCGCGGCCGAACGCAGCCCGCTCATGAAGGCGCGGGCGTCGCGCACCCCCTCGATGTACAACAGCACGGCGCCGGTCTCGGCATCCAGCGCCAGGTAGTCCAGTACATCCCCGAAATCCACGTCCGCGGCGTCCCCCAGGGACACCATCGCGGAAAAGCCCACGTCCCGGGCCAGCGCCCAGTCCAGTATGGCGGTACACAGGGCGCCGGACTGGGACACCAGCGCCAACGCGCCGGGCTTGGCGGTGTTGTTGCTGAAGGTGGCATTCAGTCCGGACTGCGGGCGCATGACCCCCAGGCAGTTGGGACCGATGATGCGCACGCCGTAGTGACGTGCATGGTCCAGCACGGCCTGCTGCAGGCGCGCGCCGGCGGCGTCGCTTTCCGCGAAACCGGCCGAAATCACCACCGCCGCGCGCACCCCCTGCTCGCCGCACTGGGCGATCAGGTCCGGCACGGTGGCGGCAGGCGTGGCGATCACCGCCAGGTCCACCGGCTTGCCGATGGCCTCCAGGGTCTTGTAACTGGGATGGCCCTGCACCTGCTCGTGGTTGGGATTGACCGCGTGCAGCGCCCCGGCGAAGCCGGCATCCAGCAGATTGCGGAACACCCGCATCCCCACCGAATCCGGGCGCTCGCTGGCGCCGATCACCGCGATGGAACGGGGAGTGAAGAAGCGGTCCAGATAATGGGGTCCCATGATCGTCCCTTGTCCAGCCCTGCCGCCGAGGCCATTGGAGGAGTGCGCGCCGCCACGCCGTCCCCGGTTAGGTTAGGGTAGCGTGCCGACCGGCCGAATCCCATGGTGCGATCCGGCAGGTGCCGTGTGCGCCGGCGTGGGGTAAACTGGCCGCCGGATCCGTGCCGCTACGCCCATGTCCATCGCCCTGCTCTCCCATCCCGACTGCCGACGCCACGACCCGGGCGCCGCACACCCCGAATCCCCGGCCCGCCTGACGGCCATCGAGGATCAGCTGGTAGCCTCGGGGCTGGAGTTCGTGCTGCGCCATGTGGAGGCGCCCCTGGTCACCCGCGAGCAGCTTCTGCGGGTCCATACGCCCGAGTACGTGGACACCGTATTCGGGTCCGCCCCCACCACCGGTCATGTGGCGCTGGACGGGGACACGGTGATGGGACCGCACAGCCTGGCGGCGGCCCGGCGCGCCGCCGGCGCCTGCGTGCGGGCGGTGGATCTGGTCATGACCGGGGAGGCGGGCGCGGCGTTCTGCAACATCCGTCCGCCCGGCCACCATGCCACCCGCGACCGGGCCATGGGCTTCTGCCTGTTCAACAACGTCGCGGTGGGCGCTGCCCATGCCCTGACTCACCATGGGCTGCGGCGGGTCGCCATCGTGGACTTCGACATCCACTACGGCAACGGCACCGAGGCGATCTTCCAGGCCGATCCCCGGGTCATGGTGTGCTCGAGCTTCCAGCACCCGCTGTTCCCCTTCGATCAGCTGGGTCCGGAAAGCGACCACATCGTGCATGCGCCGCTGGCGGCCGGCGCCGACGGTACGGCATTCCGCGCCGCCGCCGAGACCATCTGGCTACCCCGCCTGGACGCCTTCCGGCCCCAGCTGGTACTGATATCGGCGGGCTTCGACGGCCATCACGAGGATGACTTCTCGGATACCCTGCTCACCGAACGGGACTACGGCTGGGTCACCGAGCAGATAAAGGCAATCGCGGACCGCCACGCCGACGGGCGTATCGTGTCGGTTCTGGAAGGCGGCTACGTGCTGCCGGCCCTGGCCCGGTCGGCGGCCGCTCACATCAACGCCCTGCTCGGCCAACGGGCAGCGCAGCAGGCCTGAACGGCTACCGGCCGACCGCAGCGCGTCAGTGAGCGCCGATGGCGGACAGCCGGTCCGGCACGATCATGCGGGCGTTCAGCCCCTGCGCCTGAAGCTGACTCAGGACACCCTCCGACCGGACCCGCTCCGGATTGATCTGCACCAGCATGGCGGGATGCGCACCGTGGTGAAGGTGCACGCTGATAACCCCCTCCAACTCCCTCAAGGACGCTTCGATCTGTTGTTGACGCCCTTCGTCAAGGGTGTCATTGAACTGAAACGCGATGTCAACCATATCCATTGCCGGCTCCTTCGGTCATGGCATCACCTCTAATAAAATAGACGACCGAAGGAAGGACCGCTAAGGAATCTCTGCACAGGATGCTGAAGCGGCGCTCACGGGTAGCAAGGGCGCTCGGAACGCGCATTGACGGCCTGTAAACGGCGCTTCCCCGCCCCTTTGCGTCCGATGATTATCCCCTTGATCAACCTGTGCGGAAGTTCCGCGACTGCCCGGGGTCGTGCCGCAGGCCCCGACCGCGCCGTGGGGCCCGTTCGGCCGGCACGCCGCCCGACGGAAGGCAATCTGCCGCAGGCAAAACGGCGAGGGCGGCCGTCAGGCCGCCCTCTTGCGATGGGAACAATGCTTCAACAGCCGCTTAGGAAGCCGCCTTCGCCTCCACCACCGTACCCCGCCCTTCCTCCTTGGCCCGGTACATGGCCGAGTCGGTATTCTGCAGCAGCTTGCTGATATCCACCTTCTGCCCGGGGCTGCGGAACAGCACACCGATGCTGACGGTGACGTGAATGATCTCG
>DATFML010000239.1:0-2686 GCA_035266965.1 Gammaproteobacteria bacterium | reverse complement strand
CCACGGCGGGTTTGCGTGCCCCTGGCAGGCCGCCGGCGCGGCGCTCACGGCGTTGCAAAGGCACTCGGAAGGCTCATCCACAGCCTGTCAACCGCCTTTCCCCGCCCCTTCGTGCCTGGTGACCATCCGCTTGATCCGCCTGTGCAGGGCTTCCCCAGGCACCAGGGTGCCGTCGCGTCCGCAACCGCAGACCGGTTCTGTCACAAAAACTTAAATCCAGTGCCATCATTTCTTTGACGGCGGTCAAAGAACATCCCCGTGCCGGCCGACACAATGGCCGCGGTTCGGGGCGTAGTCCGTTGAGGCTGCGCCGGGGCGGAACAGTTTCAGCAGGATGCGAGTCATGGTAGCGATTGCGGCAAAGCGTGATGATTGTCCCCATGTCGTGCAGGAGGCCTTCGTGGTGCAGGCCAGCAGCGCCGAGGAGGCTGCGTTGAGAGCTTATATCACCCTCTACCGGCAGGACGGCAGGACATACGTGTTTCGAGTCCGCAGCCCCGATGGAGTCGTGCATCAAGTGGATTTGCGGCAGCTGGCCGAGGCCGGCGTCATCAATATCGACTGCAGTTGAGAATCCCCGCCGGAGTCGTTTCCCCCATCTTCGAAGTCCAGCCCCGATCGGCGCGCCCTGCAGTGTCGCCGGCGCTGACCCGCCGCCGTCGGTCGGCGGCAGGCCACGGCTGACGGCGGGCCGGCACGGGTCTTCGCCTGTGGCCGACATCTGCCGGCCAATGCCACTGCGCCGAAGCCCTTCTTTTCCCTTCGCTTCGCCTGCCTTGCCGGGTGCTTCTGTTCGGCCTGGGTAAACGGTTGAATCTAAAGCGGTAATGTTTTCGGCCGCTACAGCCTACAGAAGCCGCCTCCGCGTGCCGGACTCTGCTTCGCAAATGTACAGTAATTCAGTCACTTGAAAGGTACGTTCGATGATGGAACCTAGCTGCGGGGATGGCGAACGGACAGGCCGACCGGGCCGTTCACAGCGTCTTGTCCGCACGGTGCAGATGGTGGCACTGGTGCTCGCCGTTGTCGGTTCGGCGATCGGCGGCCCGCCTGCGCAGGCACAGCCCCCGTCCCACAAGTCGGTGGCCGTGGTGCTGCTGATGGACAGCTCCGGCAGCATGCTCAGGACCGACCCTCACCGGTTGCGGGTTCCGGCCGCCAAGCTGCTGATGGCCCTGCTGAGCCCGGCGGACCGCGTCGGGCTGATCAGTTTCAGCGACAACGGATACCCGGTGCTGCCTCTCACCCCGGCCGGGCTCAGGCACAAGAAGCGGCTGTTTGGCGCTGCCGACAAGGTGTCCTCGAAGGGCGCGTACACCAATCTGTATGCGGCCCTGGCACAGGGACAGCTCATGCTGCAGAACGAGGCGCCCGCCGGGATGCGCAAGATTCTGGTGCTCATGTCGGATGGCAGGATGGACGTGGGCAACGCAACGCGGGATCGTACCCTGACACGTCGCCTGTCCACGCAGTTGCTTGCAAACCTGAAACAGAACCACATCGAGGTCTACAGCATCGCCTTTACCCCGGCATCGGATACCGGGCTGCTGAAAACGATCGCTACCCGGACCGGCGGGCTGTTCCAGTTGGCTCGCAACGACCGGGACCTGCACAAGGTGTTCAGCAACATCTTCGAGAGTACCAAGCATCCCGAGATGCTTCCCATCCATGGTGGCCGGTTCTTCGTGGACGCTTCCATCAAGGAAGTGACCATTGTGGCTTCCAAGGCCAACAGCAATACCAGGATCGCCCTGCGGGACCCGGCGGGTCACGAGTACACCGCCGCCAAGGCGGGGCATGGTCAGCGTTGGTTCGTGTCCGACGGGTTCGACATGGTCACTCTGCCGCACCCGCCCGCGGGCTCCTGGCAGATACTCGCCAGTGCGGGTGGTGACAGGGCGTACGTCATAACGAACCTGGGCCTCAAGACGAATCTCAAGGACAGCACGGTGGCGGCCGGGGCATCCACCCTGGCGGAAGCCTGGCTCAGTCGCGACCACAAGGTGATCAAAACGCCGCCGCTGCTTGCCAACACGCAGTTTCTGGTGCAGGACGTGCTCCCTGACGGAAAGGTGTCCCAAGTGACCCTTTTCGACACCGGTGACGATGGGGATCGCGTGGCCCATGATGCGGTGTTCAGTCACGAGCTCCATCTGCAGCAGCCGGGGTTGCACAAGTTGCGGGTCATCGCCAAGAGCGCCACCTTCGAGCGCGAGCGCGATCTTCTGTTCCAGGTGGGGGCTGCTGCGCCGTCCGGGGGGGCGCAGCCGGCGCAACCCACCCCGGAGGTCGCTGCGGCTGCCAGACCCGTCGCCGCCGCCAAGCCGGCCCCGGCTGCGCATCCCAAGGCGGATACCGCCCCCAAGCCGGCGGCTGCGAAGAGCCCGCCGGCGGCCAAGGCCAAGCCTGTGGCGGACCACAAGAAAAGTGCCGCGGCCAAGGATCCGGCGCCTGCCCCGGCGTCGGCCGGCAGCGGCAATCGCATGGTTCGCGTCATAGTCGGGTTCGTGGTGGTCAACGCGATGCTGTTGCTCGGATTGGTGGGCTTCGCCTGGTGGCGAAACCGATCGACCAAGGGGGCTGCGGGCGGCTCGACGGAGGCTGACGATGCATCGGCTTAGGACAGTGCGCAGCCCCATGGCGGAGTGACGGCATGGTCAAGGTGGACATTCTCATCGTGCTCGCC
>DATFML010000238.1:0-3321 GCA_035266965.1 Gammaproteobacteria bacterium | reverse complement strand
TCTGCTGGGCGCCGTTGCCATCTATCTGCTCATTTCCCTGGCGAGCTACCACGCCTCCGATCCCGGCTGGTCCCATGCCGGTCCGGCCGGCCACGTGGCCAACGCAGGCGGCGTCGCCGGTGCCTGGTTTGCCGATGTCTTTCTGTACCTGTTCGGGTTCATGGCCTACCTGTTCCCGGTGATGGTCGGTTACAGCGGCTGGCTGGTCTACAAAGGGCGCCGCCCCGACGGGGAATGGGACCTGCGGGTGCTGGGTCTGCGCTGGCTGGGCTTTCTGCTCACTGTGGGGGCCGGCTGCGGACTGGCCACCCTGCATTTCGGCACCGCCCCCGGCGAGGTCCCGCTGAACGCCGGAGGCATCTTCGGCAACCTGGTGGGCAAGGGGCTGGCCGGACCGTTCAGCTTCCTGGGCGCCACCCTGTTCCTGCTGGCGCTGTTCCTGGCCGGTGTCACTCTGTTTACCGGCCTGTCCTGGCTGGGTCTGATGGACCGGTTGGGGCGCATCACCCTGCTGGCGCTGGCCCGTACCCGCTACTGGGCCGGCCGGCTGCGCGAGTACATCGAAGGGCGCCGCGCCCGCCGCATCCGCGAGGAAACGGTCAAAGTCGAGCAGAAGAAGGCCGAGAGCCGCAAACCGGTGCGTATCGAGCCGGTCATCAAGAAGGTGCCGGTCAGCGACCGGGAGGAGAAGGAGCGGCAGGTGCCGCTGTTCGATCCTCCGCCCAACAGCGAGCTGCCGCCTCTGTCGTTGCTGGACCCGCCGCGGCCGGGGCAGGAAGGCTACTCGGCCGAGGCCCTGGAGGCCATGTCCCGCCTGGTGGAGCGCAAGCTGCTGGATTTCGGTGTGGAGGCCGAGGTGGTCGCCGTGCATCCCGGCCCCGTCATCACGCGCTTCGAGCTGCAACCGGGCGCCGGCGTCAAGGTCAGCCAGATCAGCAACCTGGCCAAGGACCTGGCCCGCGCCCTGGCGGCCATCAGCGTGCGCGTGGTGGAGGTGATTCCGGGCAAGTCGGTGCTGGGACTGGAGATACCCAACGAGCAGCGCGAAGTGGTGGCGCTGAGCGAGATCATCCGTTCCGAGGAGTACGACAAGGCCGGTTCGCCGTTGACCCTCGCGCTCGGCAAGGACATCGGGGGGCTGCCGGTGGTGGTGGACCTGGCGCGCATGCCGCACCTGCTGGTGGCCGGCACCACCGGCTCCGGCAAGTCCGTTGCGGTCAATGCGATGGTGCTGAGTCTGCTCTACAAGACGCTGCCCACGGACGTGCGGCTGATCATGATCGACCCCAAGATGCTGGAGCTGTCCGTTTACGAGGGCATTCCCCACCTGCTCACGCCGGTGGTGACGGACATGAAGGAAGCGGCCAACGCCCTGCGCTGGTGTGTGGGCGAGATGGAGCGGCGCTACAAGCTGATGGCGGCCCTCGGCGTGCGCAACATCGCCAGCTACAACCGCAAGGTCAGGGACGCGCTGGACGCGGGTACCCCGATCCAGGATCCGCTCTACAAGCCTGAAGAGGCCTTCGATCCGGAGGCCCCCCCGCCGACCCTGGAGCCGCTGCCATTCGTGGTGGTGATCGTGGACGAGTTGGCGGACATGATGATGGTGGTGGGCAAGAAGGTCGAGGAGCTCATCGCCCGCCTGGCCCAGAAAGCGCGTGCATCGGGCATTCATCTGATTCTCGCCACCCAGCGCCCGTCCGTGGATGTGATCACCGGCCTCATCAAGGCGAACATTCCAACCCGCATCGCGTTCCAGGTCTCGTCCAAGATCGACTCACGCACCATTCTGGATCAGATGGGCGCGGAGCAGTTGCTGGGGCACGGCGACATGCTGTACCTGGCGCCGGGCACCGGCGTGCCGGTGCGCGTGCACGGCGCCTTCGTGTCGGATCAGGAAGTGCACAAGGTGGTGGATCACCTCAAGGGTCGGGCCGAGCCGGACTACCTGGAGGAGATTCTTCAGGGGGAGGGCGTGGGCAGTGTGCTGCCGGGCGAGGCCGAAGATTCCGACGCCGAAAGCGACCCGCTTTACGACCAGGCGGTGCAGATCGTCACCGAGACCCGGCGTGCCTCCATCTCAGGGGTTCAGCGCCGGTTGAAGATCGGTTACAACCGTGCGGCCCGCATGATCGAGCAGATGGAAAACGCCGGTATCGTCGGACCGCTCCAGTCCAACGGCAGTCGCGAGGTTCTCGCGGCGCCCCCGCCGGGTGCCTGACCCCGGGGTCGGCACCGCAATCGGATGAAACCATGACGGGATGGCTCCAAGTTCGCGGCCGGTGGCGTAGCGCCGGCGTGTTGCTGCTCGCGGCCCTGTTGTGCCTGCTGGGGCCCACGGTGGTCAATGCAGCCACCGCCGTACAGCGGCTCGATCGGTTCTTCGACGGCCTCAAGACGCTGCGGGCGGATTTCACCCAACAGGTGCTGGGGCAGCACGGCAATGTGGTCAAGCAGGCCAGCGGAAAACTGTGGATCAGCCGGCCGGACCGCTTCCGCTGGGACTATGACAAGCCCTATCGACAGGTGATCGTGGCGGACGGAACCAATCTGTGGACCTACGACGATGATCTGCAGCAGGCGACGGTCAAGCCCCTCAGCGAGGCCCTGGTCGGGACGCCCGCCACCCTGCTGAGCGGCGAAGCCCCGCCCGAGAAACTGTTCAAGGTAAGCGATGCCGGCCGTCGCGACGGCGATCAGTGGGTCAAGCTGGTGCCGCGTGCCTCCGGCGGTCACTACAAGAGCATTCGTCTGGGTTTTGATGCACACACCCTGGACCGGATGGAAATGGTCGATGCATTCGGTCAGACCACCGTGTTCCGTTTCACCGATGTGCAACGCAACGTTGCGGTCAAGGCCAGTCGATTTCATTTCAAGCCGCCGCCCGGTGCCGATCTGATCGGGACGCCCGAATAGCGGCCCGCATCCCGGTTCGTTTCCGTGAACACCCCTGCTGACGCACCTTCCGAAGCCTACCGGCCCCTGGCAGACCGTATGCGGCCGCGCTCCGTAGACGAGTTCCTGGGCCAGGAGCACCTGCTGGGGCCGGGCAAGCCGCTGCGCCAGGCCGTGCAGGCGGGCCGTCTGCATTCCATGATCTTCTGGGGTCCGCCCGGAACCGGCAAGACCACCCTGGCGCGGTTTGTCGCCCGCCAGGCCGAGGCTCAGTTCCTGACCCTGTCCGCGGTGCTGGCCGGGGTCAAGGATATCCGCTCCGCGGTGGACCAGGCCCGCCAGCTGCGCGCGGCCGAGGGCCGGCTCACGGTGCTGTTCGTGGACGAGGTGCACCGTTTCAACAAGGCGCAGCAGGACGCGTTTCTG
>DATFML010000237.1:0-2564 GCA_035266965.1 Gammaproteobacteria bacterium | reverse complement strand
GTCAGGCGACGGGTCCTGCGACTGGTCTGCGAGGTCGATCGTGCACTGGCAGTCGCTATTGCTGCACGACATGAACCGACCGAATTTCGCACCTTCGACGCACTCCATTATTGCGCCGCACTCAGGGCATAAAATGTCTGGCACCGGCTCGCGCTCAATCTGCTTCAGCACCGGTTTCCCGTCGTCGTCGGGATAGATTTTTCCGCAGACCTCTTCCGCGGACTGGCAGAACCAATAGTGGCGATCACGCTTTTGGCTGTAGACGCGCTTTAAGTCGTCGCCGCAGCGGGGGCACGCCTTTTTCAGCACTTTAGGCTCCTCTGCCTGCGCCATCACTCACCTCCCTGCTGCTGCGCAGCAGCGGACGGATCGAGAGGGAAGACCCTGGCTTTGCCGTGGCTCGAATAAGTGATTCCTACCGGCTCACCCAGGCGCAGCTTGTAGCCTTGTTCCACGACGGAAACGAGCTTGCCACCAGGCTGTAGCCGCACGGTGACTTGAAGGGCCGGGCCGGTAGTAGCCGCCTGGGCTTTCTGCCCAACAACAGCGCCGCCGATGGCGCCTACCATGGCGCCAAGGGTCTTGCCCAGGGTGCCGGCGTTGCCGGCCAGTTTTGCGCCGCCGGCGGCGCCGGCCAGGGCGCCAAGATCAGTGCCGACGCCGTGTTTGGGGGCGATCCGGACTTTTTTCAGGGAGACGACTACGCCGCGGGCCGTCGCCATTTGCTGGAGGCCCGACTGATATGTGTCGGCGCGGTAAGATGCGCAGCCCGCCAGCAGCGCAGCCGCGGCTAGGGGAAGAAGTGGACGCAAGTTCATTTCGCACCTCCGGAGTGCCTGGGCGGATTCAGCTTCACGAGCCGACCATGCGCCCCGGCAGGGGTGACCGTTAGGTGCTCACCCTGAGTGATATGGATGCCAGGTTTGGTGAAGGCGACGCGCTGGTGGGGTTTAGGCGTTACGCGCACCGAGACGATCCGATAAGGCGTTTCGTGAGCTGGATGGACCACGGACGTGTGAGTGACGACGGCGGCTGTCGCGGCGTGCACGTGCGCTGGCGTAAAGAGCGCGGGCAGAGCCACTGCTAGTGCATATATAAAAGAGAACATCGGAAACCTCCTCCCCGGCCGAAGCCGGGGATGTGATGGGTTCAGAAGCGATACTGGACACCCAGGCCGACTTGTACGCCGCTGTCGGCGGTGCTGGCGGCACTCAGGACCGCGGACACAGATGGAGACACGCGCGCTTCGCCGGCCAGAACGACGGCCCGGCGGGCGTAGCTGTCCCCGACTAGTTTGCGTGTCGGCACGGGCTGAAGGGCGAGCGGCACCGGGCTACTGGCGATGTGCTGATATCCGATCAGAGCGGAATACTGTTTACCTACCCAGGAGACCTGCACGGCCTGGCCGTGCGCGCCGGTAGCATCCTGCGGCCGGACCTGGTAGAGCCCGATGCGCAGTAGCCCGCCATCGACATAGCTGCGATATCCTCCACCGACCAGAAGAGGGGCGGCGGCCGCTTTCAGCCGCCAGCCACCGCGCTGGGCGGTGACGAACGCGGGGCCCAGGGCTACATGGAGGCGATAGCCGACGTGGCTGCGGGTGGAGTCTGAGTCAGTCCAGGTGGGGGTGATGCTCGCGCTGCCGCTGAGAGTGCCAACGCAGCCCAGATATGGGCAGAGAGCTACTGTGGAGGTGCCGACCGTGGCCCCGACTAAAAACGTGTCGCTGGAGCGATTGCTCGCAGCGATGTTGCTGCCCGCGACATGACCGCTGAGTGCGGTGCCGCTCAAATAGGAGTAGGAAATGGTGCCGGCCTGATGGATGCTCGAACGGTGCTCCAGGGCACGGGCACCGAACCGGACGCGGTTCCAATGCCCGTGGACCTGAGCTCCCAGCGAAGAAAAGGAACTATTCGTGTTGCCACCCGCGCTCCCAGTGATCTGCATCACGCCGTCGCTGGGAGTGGAAGCGGCCGCGGCGGCCGGCAAAGCCGCACTAGCCAGGGCGGCGGCGGCGACCGCAGCAACAACCCGCGGTGCCCGGCGGGTCGCCTGGACCGCGGCCGGCGGCGCAGGCGGGGGCGGGGCGACCGGCGGGGCGTGTTCGGCGGCGCCCAGCGCAGACAAAATCTTCACTTGGTCGAACCGGGCGCGGCCGTGCGGTTTGAGCTGTTCGTACACGGAGCGCTGGTAGTCGGTCAGGCGGTCAAACCGGCGGCGGATCGGCGAGCGAAAAACTGCGGTCTGGGTGTGGGTCATCTGTCTAGGTCCTGTGTTGGTGTGGGTATAGGTAACTGCTGGCTATACAAGCTAACCGCTTGTTGCAAAAAGGTCTTTATGGCAGAGAGGGTGCTAGGGGTTGCGTTCAGCAACACATCTGGGAAAGTGCGGTGGCGGCGGAATTAAAAAGCAGGTTGAGCGTTGCGGGGGCAGAAAACATAGCGGTAAATCATGCAGTTACGCACTATTCGGCAAAGGCCCCGCGGTGGATGCGGAGCCGGCGGGCTTTAATTTGTTGGGAAAACAGATAGTTATGTAGACTCGCGCCGGGAGTGGCACTGGTG
>DATFML010000236.1:0-6785 GCA_035266965.1 Gammaproteobacteria bacterium | reverse complement strand
GCCCCGGCGTGCAACTGGGCCTGCGGCGGATACAGGTAGGAGACGCCGTACTGGTAAGCGGCCCGGTGGGCGATCACGGCACCGCCGTCATGCTGGCCCGCGAGCAGTTCGGTCTGCGGGGCGATCTGCAATCCGACGCCGCCAGCGTACTGCCCGCCTGTCAGGCATTGCTGAAGGTGCCGGGGCTGCGCTTCATGCGCGACCCCACCCGCGGCGGCCTGGCGACCGTGGCCAACGAGATCGCCCGCGCCACCGGCCTGACGGTGCGCCTGCGGGAACCGGCCGTGCCGGTACGGGATCCGGTGCGCTCGGTGTGCGATATGCTGGGCTACGATCCGCTGTATCTGGCCTGCGAAGGACGGGTGGTGACGGTGGTGGCCGCAGAGCACGCCGATGCCGCCCTGGGAGCGCTCCAGGCCGTCTGCCCCGACCCCGCCATCATCGGCCGTATCGAGGCAGGCCGCAGCCAGGTGATACTGGAAACCGAACTGGGCGGCGAACGGTTCCTGGAAGAACTGGAAGACGATCCGCTGCCGAGAATCTGCTGATGCGCAGTCCACGCCCACCGGCCCGAGGGGATAGTCCCGTGAAGCACCTCCATCATATCCTGCTGACCGTGGTCCTTGCCCTGGGTGTCACGACCACCGGCTGCGCCGCAGACACGACCACCGGCACCACGCCGCCGCCCGCCCGCCAGGAGGTCAAGACCGTGACCGTCACCGGCAAGATCGTGCACCTGAGCATCGAAGGCGGCTTCTGGGGCATCGTCGCCAGCGACGGCACCCATTACGACCCGGTCAATCTGCCCGCGGACTTCCAGCAGGAAGGCCTCCAGGTGCGCGCCACCCTGCGCACCAAACCGGGCATGGTCAGTTTCCACATGTGGGGGACCCTGGTGGACGTGGTCGATATCCAGAAGGCGGAGTGACTGACCCCCTCCCCAACCCCGTCGCCTCCTCGAACCGCGCCGGCGCCGGACTGCCGCGGGACCCATAGCCGCACGCCGTGCGGACATCCATAGGCACCGGTATCCGTACCTGTCGGATAGACCGGTTGTACTCCATACCCCCCTCTGCCATGCTCGCTTCCAGGTGCCCTACCTACGGCTTCACCCAGCCCAGGGACAAGCATCATGTCATACGCACCACCCCGCAACCCGGCCGGTTTATTGATCGGGCTCATGGCCGCCTTCGGTGTGTCCCCGGTATTCTCCTGATCATGAGCGACTGGCTGCCACGGCAACAGCTTCAACATCTGATCGACGTCCTGCGGGGAGCGGGTTACCACTGCGTCGGCCCTTACGTGCAGGACGGTGCGATCGTCTATGGCCCGCTAGAAGATGAAGCCTCCCTGCCCCGGGCGCTGCGCGACCGGCAGGCACCGGGCTCCTATCGACTGGAAGCTGCCGACGGACCGCGACGCTTTGCCTGGGCCAACGGACCGCAGGCGGTCAAACCGCTGGCTTTCGCCGCCCGGGAGGTGCTCTGGCAATGCCGGCGCGACGCCGACGGGCGGCTGCAATTTGAGGCCGCAGCCCCAGCACCGACGCCCACGGCCGTTATCGGCGTGCGGGCCTGCGACCTGGCCGCGCTTGCGATCCAGGACCGACATTTCATGGAAGGTCGGTATCCGGACCCGTCCTACGCGGCACGCCGGCGCAGTCTGCTGCTGGTGGCCGTGCATTGTACCCATCCCGCCGCCACCTGCTTCTGCGCGTCCACCGGCGACGGACCGGAAGCTTCCACCGGTTTCGACCTGGCGCTGCACGAACAGGACGCCGGCTATGTGGTCACCGCGGGCAGCAGCGCCGGTGAAGATATCCTCGCCCACCTGGGTCTGGAGCAGGCCTCCACGGAGGCGGTCACCGCCGCCCGCGAAGAAGTCCAGCGCGCCGCCCAGGCCCAGCAGCGCGCCCTGCCCGGTCGCAACCTGCGCGATGCCCTGTTCGCCAACCTCGATCATCCCCGTTGGAACCAGGTCGCCGAGCGCTGCCTTTCATGCGGCAACTGCACCCTGGTCTGCCCCACCTGCTTCTGCCACCGGGAACTGGAGGAACCGGAGTTGGACGGCAACCTGAGCCGGCATCTACGGGAGTGGGACTCGTGTTTCAGCACCGGACACAGCGCCCTGCACGGCTTCAATATCCGCCCCGAGACCGGCCAACGCTATCGCCAGTGGCTGACCCACAAGCTGGGCAGCTGGCACGATCAGTTCGGGCGCAGCGGCTGCGTCGGTTGCGGACGCTGCATCACCTGGTGCCCGGTGGGCATCGACATCACCGAAGAAGCCAGTGCCCTGTGCGCGGCAGACACGGGACCCGACTCATGAGCAGCCCCTATCTGCCCCACCGCGCCGAGATCGTCGAACGCATCGAGGAGGCGTCCGACGTCTTCACGTTGCGCCTGCGTCTGACCGACAACGACACCCGTCGCAGCTACCGCTTCGCGCCGGGTCAGTTCAACATGCTCTATCTCTACGGGGTGGGCGAAGTGCCCATTTCCATCGTCTCCGATCCGCGCGACGATTCTCTGCTCGATCACACCGTGCGAGCTCTGGGGCACGTGACCCGTGGGCTGTCGGCCCTGCAGGTCGGCGACACCGTCGGGGTGCGCGGACCCTACGGTCGCGGCTGGCCTCTGCAGGCCGCGGAAGGCCGCGACGTGCTGGTGGTCACCGGGGGCCTGGGCTGCGCACCGGTGGTGGCGGCCATCCGCTACATCCTGCGCCGGCGCGACCGTTACGGACGGCTCACCATCCTGCAGGGCGTGAAGCACTCCAAGGACCTGCTGTGGCGCGAGCAGTACGAGGCCTGGGCCCGCCACCCGGACACCGAAGTGCTGCTGGCCGCCGACGAGGGCGGGCCCGCCTGGCCCTGGCACGTGGGTCTGATCACCGAGCTGTTCGACAAGATCGACATTCGTCCCGGCCGCACCCTGTCCATGATGTGCGGGCCGGAGCCCATGATGGTGGCGGCGATACGCGAGCTGCGCGCCCTGGGGCTGGGTGACGGCGACATCTATGCCAGCATGGAGCGCAACATGCAGTGTGCCGTGGGGCATTGCGGCCACTGCCAGATCGGAGGCAGCTTCGTGTGCCGCAACGGGCCGGTATTTCCCTACACGGAGCTGGCCGAGCTGTTGGGCCGGCGCGGATTCTGACGCGACCCGACCGCCGCCACCAGGGACGCCGCACACCGGTGAACGTCGCAACCGCCAACAACACACGGCCAGGGAGTCGCCGCCTGTGCCGCCCCGACGCCGGCCAGCGCTATCCGGAGTGAACGATGAATGCCAAACCCCGCATCGCGGTCCATAAGTTCAGCTCCTGCGACGGTTGCCAATTGGCTTTCCTGAACCTCGGGGAAGATCTGCTGGCGCTCGCCCAGCGGGTGGAGATCGTGCATTTCGCCGAGGCCGGCGCCGTGGACCCGGAGGCACCCGTGGATATCGCCTTCGTGGAGGGAAGCATCTCCACGCCCGACGAACAGACCCGCATTCAGGCCGTACGGGCCAACAGCCGCATACTCGTCACCATCGGGGCCTGCGCCACCTCGGGAGGGCTGCAGGCTCTGCGCAACCATGCGGACAGCGCCGAATGGATGGCGCGTGTGTATGCGCACCCCGAGTACATCGAAACCCTCAGCACCGCCACCGCCATCGCAGACCATGTACGGGTGGACTTCGAGCTGTGGGGCTGCCCGGTGAGCAGCGCCCAGATGCTGGCTGCCGTACGCGCCCTGCTGTTCGGTGTGACGCCGGTGCCGGAGGGGGACAAGGTATGCCTGGACTGCAAACGCCAGCACACCGTCTGCGTGCTGGTGGCCCGCGGCGAAGCCTGCCTGGGTCCCGTCACCCGCACCGGCTGCGGGGCGCTGTGCCCACGTTTCGGCCGGGATTGCTACGGCTGCTACGGCCCGTCGGACAACCCCAACCCCGACGCCCTCGGGGCACGCTTGCGGGGACTGGGGCTGCTGCCGCAGGCGGTCGCCCGGCGCTTCCGTTTCATCCACAGCGCCCAGCCGGCGCTGGCGGACGCGGCCCGGCGCGCGCTGGGAGAGGATCATGACTGAGCAACGCACCGTGGACATCCATGTGCCCGTGCTGGCGCGGGTGGAGGGCGAAGGCGCCCTCGAGCTTGCGGTACGCGACGGCACCATCGAAAAGCTCATGCTGCGCATCTACGAACCGCCGCGACTTTTCGAACAGTTCCTGGTGGGCAGGGAGTACCACGAAGTGCCGGACATGGTGGCGCGCATCTGCGGTATCTGCCCGGTGGCCTATCAGATGAGCGCCGTTCACGCCATCGAACAGGCGTTCGGCATGGATATCGATCCCTGGGTGCGCGATATGCGGCGCCTGTACTACTGCGGAGAATGGCTGGAAAGCCATGCCCTGCATATCCACATGCTGGCGGTGCCCGACTTTCTCGGCTATCCCAGCGTGACCGCCATGGCCCAGGACTATCCGGCGGAAGTACGCCGTGGTCTGCGACTGCAGGGTCTGGGCAACGCCATCGTAGCGGCACTGGGCGCGCGTTCGGTGCATCCGGTGGGCGCACGGGTCGGCGGCTTCAGCCGCGCGCCCACGGCGGCCGAAGCCCGCAGCCTGCTGGATCGTGTGCGCGAGGCGCTGCCCGATGCCGAGGAACTGGTGCGCTGGACCGCCTCCCTGGAACTGCCGGCGAGCGACCAGGATTTCACCACCGTCGCCCTGCGCCACAGCGACGAATACCCCATGAATGAAGGCCGGATCGTCTCCAGTGCCGGGCTCGACATCGACATCCGCGAATTCGACGATCACTTCCGCGAACATCAGGTTCCCCATTCCACCGCCCTGCACAGCCATCTGCATGACCGGCCCTATCTGGTGGGCCCGCTGGCCCGGCTGAATCTCAACCTGGATCGCCTGCCGCCGCAGGTGCAGGATCTGCTGGAGGACACCGGCCTGTCCTGGCCCAGTCGCAACATGTTCCACAGCGTCGTGGCGCGGGCGGTGGAAATCCATTACGGCTGCATCGAAGCGATCCGCCTGCTGGAACGCTACCAGACGCCAACCGCTCCGCGGCTCGAAGCCACTCCCCGGGCGGGCGTGGGCTACGGCTGCACCGAAGCGCCTCGAGGGATCCTCTGGCACCGCTATGAATTCGACGAGCACGGAACCGTCGTGGACAGCCGTATCATCCCTCCCACCAGTCAGAATCAGGCGCGCATCGAACAGGACCTGAAATGGACCCTGGAAGCGGGCAACCTGGACGACGACGACCAGGAACTGCGCCGGTTGTGCGAAACGGTGATCCGCAACTACGACCCGTGCATCTCCTGTGCGACCCATTTCCTGGATCTTCGGATAAGCCGACGATGACATTGCATGTCGTGGGCATCGGCTCAGACACCGGTGACGACCAGGTGGGCTGGCTGGTCGCGAACCGGCTGGGGAAGCGCCGCAGGGACGTGCAGACATTTTCCTGCCGGGCGCCCATGGAACTGCTGGGCAGACTGCCGTTGGGCGCCCCGCTGCTGATCGTGGACGCCGTGCGCTCCAACCGCCATCCGCCCGGTACGGTCCATCAGTTGCAATGGCCCGCCACGAACCGCCTGGCGGCCTGGGGGCACCCGTTCACCAGCCATGGGCTGGGCCTGGCCGACGCACTTTCTCTGGCCGACCAGCTGAGGCTGCTGCCGAGTCCGACCCTGGTATGGGGCATCGAGATCCCGGAACCCGTGGCTTCCCCGGACCTTTCCGCTTCGGTATTGGCCGGCGTCGAGGCGCTGCTGCAGGCCGTCGACCGGGACTTTCCCACACAAACCCCATAGGAACAGATCGCCAGACCCCGCCTGCCCAAACCCTTTGCCCGCCCTGCTTCGGACCGGTCGCCCTTGTGCAGCCTGTCACACTGGCGACATGTGCACGGTGCACTATACTTTTGGACAAAGTGACCCAACCTGCTGCAGGCCGCAGTGACCGGCAACAACGGCGGGCCTCACCACCGGCGGGTACGGGTGCATTGCCTATACCCTATGGTTCCCGGGCCCGGTCAATGCGGTGGGAGACTGATTCCGCAGTTCGACCGTCAGCGAAGCGGTTCCGCTAAAAACCCGCAAGCGGCGGGCGGAGTCAGTCAACTGTTTGACGGCGATTGACCCAAGAAGGAGGTAACTATGGAACGTCGCTGGAGCCCACGTCGAGAATTTCCCAATCCGGTATCCATCGACTGCGAGGGGCTGGGCAGCATCACCTGCCGCTCTCACGACATCAGCATGGAGGGCATGTTCGTGGAAAGCGAACAGCTGCCTCCCGAGACCAATACACCTGTGCGAGCCCGTTTCACCCTGGAATCCAACGGGCGTAAACAGGACTACAGCATCCAGGGGCGCGTCGCCTACCGTACGCGTAACGGCGCGGGCATCACGTTCCGCGAAATCGACGTGAATCTTTGCCGCCAGCTTCACAATGTCCTTTATCCGGAGGACAAGCCGGCTGCCTAGGAGCCTGTCGGACTTGAGCGATCGTAGCGAGCCGGATGGGAGAGCGAGTCCGTTTTTTTCGGTCCTTTGAGGAGAATAGCCGTTGCTATTTGACGAAAAGGAGCGGAAAAAGGGGCCGCCCTCCCATCGGCGCAGTAGATCAGCCTCAAGTCTGACAGGGTCCTAGCAGCCTGTCGGACTGAACGTCGGCAGGCACGCAATCGCTGCCTGCCCGGCACGATTTGCACCATCATGGGGCATATTTTCGGCCTTCAGCGCCAAATAACCCCAGAACGAGCGGAATGTCCCGCATTTCATGCCC
>DATFML010000235.1:0-2624 GCA_035266965.1 Gammaproteobacteria bacterium | reverse complement strand
TTGAACAGAGTGGACTTGCCGGCGTTGGTGTAACCGACCAATGACACGGTAGGCACTTCGGCCCGGGAACGCGCCCGGCGTCCCTGCTGGCGTTGCCGACGGACTTTTTCCAGGCGGCGGTTCAACAACTGGATGCGCGCTCCCAGCAGCCGCCGGTCCGTTTCCAGCTGTGTTTCACCCGGGCCTCTAAGTCCGATACCGCCCTTTTGCCGTTCCAGGTGGGTCCAACCCCGCACCAGCCGGGTCGACATATGACGCAACTGGGCCAGTTCCACCTGCAGCTTGCCTTCGAACGAGCGGGCGCGTTGGGCGAAGATGTCCAGAATGAGGCCGGTGCGGTCCAGCACCCGGCATTGCAGCAGCTGTTCCAGGTTGCGTTCCTGACTGGGGGAAAGCGCATGATTGAACAGTGCCAGATCGGCCTGCTCGCGTTGCACGCAGTCCCGGATTTCCGCCGCCTTGCCGGCACCCACGAAATAACGCGGATCGGGGCTGGCACGCGTGGCGGTCACTGTCGCCACCGGCTCACCGCCGGCCGAGCGCACCAGCTCGGTGAACTCGAGCAGGTCCTCCTGGTCCTTGTAGTCGGGAAGATTGAGGTGAACGAGAACGGCCCGCTCGCCGCTACGAGGGCGTTCAAACAACGGCAATACTCCGCAGTCGGAGGTGCTCAGGCATTGCCGGGTTCAGGACCGCTCTCTTCGGCGCCCTGCAGACGCACATTGCGCGCCGGCACCACCGTGGAGATCGCATGCTTGTACACCATCTGGCTGACACTGTTCTTCAGCAGCACCACGAACTGGTCGAACGATTCGATCTGTCCCTGCAGTTTGATGCCGTTGACCAGGTAAATGGAGACAGGAACGCGTTCCTTGCGCAGGGCATTCAGGAAAGGTTCCTGCAACGACTGCCCTCTAGCCATGTCGTTTCTCCTTTTTTTAATTATTTGTGCCAAGTTATCTCTCCTGCTGACAAAGTTTGAGGAAGAAACCATCCGGGCGAATCCCTTCGCCGCACATGTAGGGTTGGTGAGAAAATTGTAGCATAGTCACAAATCCGTTTGGTGCAAGCACGAAATGCCGTCCAGCCATTTCAATACGTTATTGAGGAGCCTCGGAGACAGTGCATCGAAGCGCTCCGCCTGCGGTTCACTGCGAAGCCATGTCAATTGGCGCTTGGCGTACTGCCGGGTGGCAATGATCGACCGTTCGACCATCTCATCACGGGTCAGGCGGCCGTCCAGATAAGCCCATGCCTGACGGTAGCCCACCGAACGCATGGAGGGCTGGTCGGGCCCCAGATCCGGGCGTTCCCACAGTGTTTTCACTTCGTCGAGAAAACCCTGCTCGAGCATGGCCTGGAAGCGGTCGGCAATGCGTGCAGCCAGCACGTCCCGATCCGAGGGGGCCAACACCAGCTTGACCAGCCGGTACGGCAGCCGGTCCGCTGCGGGAAGGCGGGCGAACCAGGCGCTCATGGGCATGCCGGTCAACCGGTAGACTTCCAGTGCCCGCTGAATCCGTTGCGGGTCGTTCGGGTGGATACGGCGGGCAGCCTGCGGGTCGACCCGGGCGAGACGGGCATGCAGGGTTTGCCAGCCCAGCTCGCGCGCCTCGCGCTCCAGCTCGCGACGCACCCCGGCATCGGCCGAGGGCAGCGGCGACAAACCCCGTTCCAGAGCCCGGAAATACAGCATGGTGCCGCCAACTAGCAGTGGTAGACGGCCGGCGTCCCGGATTAGTTCCACCTCCCGCAACGCATCGCGGCGAAAGCGCGCCGCCGAATACGGCTCACTGGGATCGCAGACGTCGATGAGACGGTGCGGCGCCGCCCGCAGCACCTCCGGCCCGGGCTTGGCGGTCCCGATATCCATGCCGCGATAGACCATGGCGGAATCCACACTGATCACGTCGCAGGGAAAACGGCGTACCAGTTCCAGGGCCAGATCGGTCTTGCCCGAGGCGGTGGGTCCCATCACGCACAAAAGGGGCGGTTTTGCCGCTGGGTCCGCCACCGATCAACGACCGCGCAGGAACAGGCTGTCCAACTCGTCCATGCCCAACTGGATCCAGGTGGGACGTCCGTGGTTGCACTGACCGCTGCGTTCGGTGCGTTCCATCTCCCGCAGCAGCGCGTTCATCTCCTCCAGGCCCAGGCGGCGGTTGGCACGCACCGAACCGTGACAGGCCATGGTCGCCAGCACGTCGTTGAACGCCTCGCGCAGACGGCTGCTGGTGCCGTAGGTGGCAAGGTCCGACAGCACGTCCCGCACCAGGGCACCGGCATCGCTGTCGCGCAGCAGTGCCGGAATACGACGCACCGCCAGTGTCTCGGGCCCCATCCGGTCCACGTCGAATCCCAACTCCCCGAACAGCCCCTGATGCTCTTCGGCAAGCTCCGCTTCACGCCGGCTGACGGCCACCGTCACCGGTACCAGCAGCGGCTGGGACCGTATGCCGTCCTCCCCGTGGGTGGTCTTCAACCCCTCATAGGTGATGCGCTCGTGAGCCGCATGCATGTCCACCAACACCAGGCCGTGGGCGTTCTGAGCCAGCACGTAGACGCCGTGCAGCTGCGCCAGCGCGTACCCCAGGGGCGGCGGTTCGGTCTCGGGTGTTGCTTCC
>DATFML010000234.1:0-6405 GCA_035266965.1 Gammaproteobacteria bacterium | reverse complement strand
CTCATGACCGCGGTGTACACCAGGGTGGCGATCACGCCGAGAGCCTGAATGCCGACCTGGGTGCCGATACTGGTGACGCCGTCGGAGAAACCCGAACCGCCCAGGCTGGGGGCGCAGAACACACCGGTCAGAAGGGCACCGATGATGCCGCCGATGGCGTGTACACCGAAGGCGTCCAGGGAGTCGTCATAGCCCAGGGCGTTCTTCATCTTGGTGGCGGCCAGGAAGCAGCCCACACCGGCGGCGGCACCGACGGCGATGGATCCCATGGGCCCGACGAAGCCGGACGCCGGGGTGATGGCGACCAGGCCGGCAACGGCGCCGGAAGCGATACCCAGCACGCTGGGCTTGCCGTGCACCATCCACTCCGAGAACATCCAGGCCAGGGCCGCGGCGGCGGTGGCGATCTGGGTCACCGCCATGGCCATGCCGGCGGTGCCGTCAGCGGCCAGTTCCGAGCCGGCGTTGAAGCCGAACCAGCCCACCCACAGCAGGGACGCGCCGATCAGCGTGTAGCCCAGGTTGTGGGGCATCATCGGGGTGGTGGGGTAGCCCTTGCGCTTGCCCATGACCAGCGCCGCCATCAGGCCCGCCACACCGGCGTTGATGTGGACCACGGTGCCGCCGGCGAAGTCCAGGACCCCCTTGCCGCCGAGCCAGCCACCCGGACCCCACACCCAGTGGGCGATGGGCGAGTACACCACCAGCACCCAGATCCCCATGAACCAGAGCATGGCGGAAAACTTCATGCGCTCGGCGAAGGCACCCACGATGAGAGCCGGCGTGATGATGGCGAAGGTCATCTGGAAGCACATGAAGACGGTCTCGGGAATGGAGCCGGACAGCGAGTCCACGCCCACACCCTGCAGGAAGGCCTTGCCGAGCCCGCCCCAGAAGCCGTTCCCCCCGTCACCGAAGGCGATGCTGTAGCCGAACAGCGCCCACAGTATGGTGACCAGACAGGTAATGGCGAAGCACTGCATGAGCATGGAAAGCACGTTCTTGCTGCGCACCATGCCGCCGTAGAACAGCGCCAGGCCGGGGATGGTCATCAACAGCACGAGAGCCGTGGAGGTGAGCATCCAGGCCGTGTCGCCGGCGTTGAGCGTGGGTTTGTCGGCCGCGAACGCCATGACCGGCAACAGCAGGCCGGACAGGGCGCCGAGGCCCGCGAGTACACGGTTCGGTTTGATTATCTTGGACATGGATATTGCTCTCCCCAGAGGATTAAAGAGCATCCTGGCCGGTCTCGCCGGTGCGGATGCGGATTGCCTGATCGAGATTGAAAACGAAGATCTTGCCGTCGCCGATCTTGCCGGTATTCGCGGCTTTCGAGATGGCCTCGATAACGCGTTCCGCCATGTCCTGGCTGACGGCCACCTCGAGCTTCACCTTGGGGAGAAAGTCGACGACATACTCCGCACCGCGGTACAACTCGGTATGGCCCTTCTGGCGACCGAAACCCTTCACTTCCGTAACAGTGATACCTTGTACGCCGATGTCGGACAGCGCTTCTCGCACGTCGTCCAATTTGAACGGCTTGATAATCGCAGTAACCATTTTCATAACAGCTTCTCTCCTGAATCAGCCCGCCCGCAGCCGGGCACCCATTCGGACCGTTAAACGCCCTTGAACAACCGTCACCGGTACGTCCCCCTGAACCACCCGCTCGGCGGACACGGCCCCGACTCCCATCGCAACCATGCCGCCATCCGGGTTACCTATTGCCTAGCCCGGCGCCACCGCCGTGTCCACGTCTGCCCCCCTGCAGCGGCACCGCCGGGGCCTTCAAAGGGCCGTGGGCCCGGTCTCCCCGGTGCGGATGCGGACAGCCTCGTCCAACGCAAACACAAACACCTTTCCATCGCCGATATCCCCGGTGCGGGCAGCCCCCGCGATGGCGTCGATCACCGCTTCCACCAGGTCATTACCGACCGCGACCTCGAGCTTGAACTTGGGCAGAAAGTCCACCGCATACTCCGATCCCCGGTACAGCTCCGTGTGTCCGCGTTGGCGTCCACAACCACGCACTTCGGTCACCGTGACTCCCAGTACCCCGAGCTCCGCGAGTCGTTCCCTGACCCGGTCCAACTTGAAGGGCTTCACCACCGCGGCCACCAACTTCATGCGTGCTGCCTTCCTGCGTGCCTGCCTTGGCGCGAGACGGAAGCGTTCCGCCTTCCTTCCTGTGTTGCGGAGCATTTCCTATGCCAAAACTTTTTCGTTTTTAATAACAGCAGGATACAGGCACCTAACCACGGTCCTGCCGCGCCTGGGTGCACCAGGACGGACGCCTCCTTACGGTGCATCGCACCATTGCGGTGCGTGCCTTTCACTGGACGCTCAGCCGGTCATCAATTAGGGTTGTGCCATGCTTGATCCAAAGACGCTCGATGACCTTGCGCAACGCCTGGCGGGCAGTGTGCCTTCCGGGGTACGGGAGCTGCAGCAGGACCTGGAAAAGAACCTGCGGGCCACCCTGCAGGCAAGCCTGGCCCGCCTCGATCTCGTGACCCGGGAGGAATTCGACGCCCAGCGCGAAGTTCTGGCGCGCACCCGCAGCAAACTGCAGGCCCTGGAACGCCGGGTGGCCGAGCTGGAAGCCCGGGTCATTCCCGCACGGGCCACCACGACCAGACCGGAAGTGGAAAACGATATGGACGGCGGCTGACCCGCGGCCGTCGGCAGCAGCGGGCCCCAGGGAACGGGGCGCCGAGCATGGAAAGGAAGCCATGACACTCGCGATTGTGCACAGCCGCGCCCAGGTGGGCGTGCAGGCGCCTCCGGTGGCGGTGGAGGTGCACCTCTCCAACGGGCTGCCCAGCCTGTCCATCGTCGGACTGCCCGAAGCCGCCGTAAAGGAAAGCAAGGAACGGGTGCGCGGCGCGCTGCTCACCGGCCGTTTCGAGTTTCCGGCCCGGCGCATCACCATCAATCTCGCCCCGGCCGACCTGCCCAAGGACGGCGGGCGCTTCGATCTGCCCATCGCCCTCGGCATCCTGGCCGCTTCCGGACAGATCCCGGCGGACGGCCTGGTGCACCACGAATTTCTCGGCGAGCTGGCCCTGTCCGGGGAGTTGCGCCCGGTACGGGGTGCCCTGCCGGCGGCCGTGCAGGCCCATGGCAGCGGGCGCCGCCTGGTGGTGCCGGCGGAGAACGCGTGCGAGGCGGCATTGGTCAGCGACGCCACGGTATACGGGGCCGGACATCTGCTGCAGGTCAGCGCCCATCTTTGCGGCCGGCAGGCCCTGGCGCCGGCCGCGGAACCGGACTGGACCGCCGCCGCGAGTCCCCTCCCGGACCTGGCCGACGTACGCGGGCAGCAACGTGCCAGACGGGCGCTGGAAGTGGCCGCAAGCGGGAGCCACAGCCTGCTGATGGTGGGTCCGCCCGGCACCGGCAAAACCCTGCTCGCCAGCCGCCTGCCCGGCATACTCCCCGCCCTGGAGCAGGAACAGGCCCTGGAAGCCGCTGCCGTGCGTTCCGTGAGCGGTCAGGGACTCACCGCCGCCGACTGGCGTCGACGGCCCTTCCGCACGCCCCACCACACAGCCTCCGCGGTGGCCCTGGTGGGAGGGGGTTCGCACCCGCGCCCCGGAGAAATCTCCCTGGCCCACCACGGCGTGCTGTTCCTGGATGAGCTGCCGGAATTCGACCGGCGGGTGCTGGAGGTGCTGCGCGAACCCCTGGAAAGCGGGCGCATCGTGATCTCCCGGGCCGCCCGCCAGGCCGAGTTCCCCGCCCGCTTCCAGCTGGTGGCGGCCATGAATCCCTGTCCGTGCGGGTACCATGGGGACGCCGATGGGCGCTGCCGCTGCACGCCCGACCAGATCCGGCGCTACCGCTCCCGTATATCCGGACCACTGCTGGACCGTATCGACATGCAGATCGAGGTCCCGCGCCCCAGCTGGGATCAGTTGCAGGGACCCCCCGGTGAATCGAGCGCTGCCGTCCGCGGGCGGGTGGAGGCCGCGCGCCACCGCCAGCGTCCCCGGGGTACCGTCAATGCCGAATTGCAGGGGGAGGCGCTGACCGCCCATTGCGGGCTGTCGCCATCGGACCGACATCTGCTGCAGCGCGCTCTGGAGAGGCTGGGGCTGTCCGCGCGGGCCTACCACCGCATCCTGCGGGTGGCCCGCACCATCGCGGACCTGGACCGGGCCGAACACATCGCCACCGCCCACCTCACCGAAGCCATTCAATACCGATGCCTGGATCGCGGGCCGGCGTGAGCGGAGCGTCACGACCGGCGCTCCGGCCGAGTTCCACTTAAAGCCCCGGGCCGGCACGGCCGATGACGGAGTAACCGGGCAAACGGCATGCCGGTGTCGGACCCGTGTCTTCAGGTCGCGATCCCGGTTATCGGCAGCGGCATGCTTCTTGCCGTTAACACCGCATAAACCGGCGCTCGCGACGGAAATACGTCGCGCCGTCGTATAAACACAACACGCGAGGTCCGAGGCGCATGAACTGGGTACGCAACAGCATCCGCAACAAACTGCTGGCCATTACGGGACTGGGAACCGGGCTCCTGCTGGCCGCCGCCGGTTTCGGCTTCTGGGAATCCTGGAGCACCTTCGCCCGCCTGCAGGCAGTCCTCGGCCCGCACAGTGCCACCGGCGCGACGGCCGATGCCGCCATACGCGAGGCCCTCGCCGGCGCCCATCACGGGATCGTCCTCAGTCTGATCCTGATGGGCATTGCCGTCGCCGGTGCGTTCGTCGGCTTTCTGGTGGCTGTTCGCCAGGGGCTGCTCAACCCGGCGCGGCGCCTGGTCAGCGATCTGGACCGCCTCGCCGGGGGGGATTTCTCCACGCCCGTGCAGGCCACCGGCCAGGACGAGTTCAGCCAGGTAGCGCGCAGTGTCCAGGGCATCCAGGCGCAGCTGGGCGCCGTCATCGGCCAGGCCGCCGACTCGGCCAGGCGCATCGCGGACGCCTCCGGCCGCATGCAGAGCATTGCCGGCGAGACCAGCGTGCACCTGGACCAGCAGCAGTCCCAGACCGAGCAGGTCGCCAGCGCCATGAACGAAATGTCGGCCACTGCCCAGGAAGTGGCCCGCAACGCCGCCGAGGCGGCGGCCGCCGCCCACCAGGCCGACAAGGAAGCCTCCAGCGGCGCACAGGTCGCCACCATGGCCATCGCCCGCATGGAGACGCTGCTGGGCAAGGTGGACAACGCGGCCGGTGTGATGGCAGCCCTGCAAGCCGAAAGCCACAACGTCAGCAAAGTGCTGGAAGTGATCACCACCATCGCCGAGCAGACCAATCTGCTGGCCCTCAACGCCGCCATCGAGGCGGCCCGCGCCGGCGAGCAGGGCCGCGGCTTCGCGGTGGTAGCCGAGGAAGTGCGGGCGCTGGCCATTCGCACCCAGCAGTCCACCCAGGAAATCGAGACCATCGTGGGCCAGCTCCAGAGCCTGGCCGCCGACGCGGTGCACGCCATGGAGGACGCCAGCACCGAGGTCAAGTCCGGTGAGGAACAGGTGGAGCAGACCGCCATGTCCC
Source organism: Gammaproteobacteria bacterium (assembly GCA_035266965.1). Taxonomy (GTDB): domain Bacteria; phylum Pseudomonadota; class Gammaproteobacteria; order DATFLG01; family DATFLG01; genus DATFML01. The sequence goes on along the minus strand of DATFML010000234.1, from coordinate 898 downwards.
TGGCGGAGATTGCGGCGGCGGTGAAGACCATCGACAACATGAACAACCAGATCGCCACCGCCGCCGAGGAACAGAGCGCGGTGTCCGAAGACATCAACCGCAACATCACCGCCATCAAGGAAATCGCCGAGCAGACCTCGGCGGGCGCTCAGCAGACCACCCAGTCCAGCGACGAGCTGGCGCAGCTGGCCCGCGAGCTCGAACAGGTGGTCGCCCGCTTCCGTCTGGCGGGCTGAGCCCTCTCACCGCCACCGGCAACGCCCGTTGCCGGTGGCCCGTCCCCGGCGCGGCCATGTACAATGGGCGCCTTATGTCGGTCCCCATCCAGTAGGCGTTTCGTGTCCGGTTTGAATCCCCGCCAGCGTGCCGCCGTGCGCTACGTGGACGGCCCCTTGCTGGTGCTCGCCGGTGCCGGCAGCGGCAAGACCCGCGTCATCACCCACAAGATCGCCTACCTGATCCAGGAGTGCGGCCTGTCGCCGCGCCACGTGGTCGCGGTCACCTTCACCAACAAGGCGGCGCGGGAGATGAAAGCGCGGGCGGCCGCGCTGCTGCAGGGCAGGGAAGCCCGTGGCCTCACGGTCTGCACCTTCCACACCCTCGGCCTGACCATCCTGCGCCGGGAGCACGCCCGCCTGGGCTACAAATCCGGGTTTTCCATCTTCGATGCCCAGGACAGCACCCAGCTGCTCACCGAGCTGGTACGGCAGAGCGCCAGCCCCCTGGACCCGGACCGCCTGCGCTGGCGCATCTCGGCGTGGAAGAACGACCTGATGGATCCGGAAACGGCCCTGCAAGCAGCCGCCGACGAGTTCGACATTGCCGGTGCCCAGCTCTACGGCGCCTATCAGCGCCATCTCAAAGCCTACAACGCCGTGGATTTCGATGACCTGATCCT
>DATFML010000233.1:0-7832 GCA_035266965.1 Gammaproteobacteria bacterium | reverse complement strand
GCACCTGATCGGCGGGGCGCAGAGCGCTCAATGCCTCATGGAGTGTTCGAAACAGGAAGTCGTGCACCAGTCGGCTGTCGCGGAAACGCACCTCGTGTTTGGCCGGGTGCACGTTCACGTCGACAGTGCCCGGATCGATCTCCAGGTACAGCACGAAGGCCGGATGGCGGCCGTGGAACAGCACGTCGGCGTAGGCCTGGCGCACGGCATGGGCCACCAGCTTGTCGCGGACCATGCGGCCGTTGACGAAGAAATACTGCAAATCGGCCTGACTGCGGGAGAAGGTGGGCAATCCGATCCACCCATGCAGCCGCAGTCCGGCCGCGGCATGATCCAGTTCCACACTCTGCTCGACGAAGGCGCCGCCACAGACCTCGGCCACCCGGCGCAGGCGCGAGGAGGCGTCCTTCCCTACCGGCATACGGCAGACCGGGCGTCGATTGTGGCGCAGCACCAGCTCCACGTCCTCCCGACTGAGCCCAATGCGCTTGACCACATCTTGCAGGTGTTTGAATTCAGTCGCCTCGGTGCGCAGAAACTTCCGCCTGGCGGGAACATTGAAGAACAGGTCCCGCACCTCGAGAGTGGTGCCGGGCGGATGGGGTGCCGGCTCGGGTTCAGGCTGCAGGTCGGAACCGTCGCTGCGCACCTTCCAACCCGATTGCGCGGCGGCGGCGCGGGAGGTAAGGGTAAGGCGCGCCACCGACGCGATGCTGGGCAGCGCCTCGCCGCGAAAGCCGAGGGAAGCCACCTGCTCCAGGTCGTCCAGGCTGGCGATCTTGCTGGTGGCATGGCGGGCCAGCGCCAGACCCAGCTCCCCGCGAACGATCCCGCCACCGTTGTCGCACACGCGGATCAGGCGTCTGCCGCCCTCCTCCACGTCCACTTCGATGCGGGTGGCGCCGGCATCCAGACTGTTCTCCAGCAGCTCCTTCACCACGGACGCCGGCCGCTCCACCACTTCACCGGCGGCAATCTGATTGATCAGTTGGGGGGGCAGCAGTTGTATACGCATGAGGGAGGTTCTTCACAGCCCGCGGGTCGCGACGGGCGACCCGGATTGAGCTTATTTTGCCATGTCCGCGCTTGCCTGGCACGGCGCGCACCGGCCTGTGAAAGGCCACCGGGGTGGGATGGAGGGAACGAGGCCGGCGGGGAAGGTGCCGGAACGCGGACTCTGGACGATCGCCTTGACCCTAACTGCCCTCGCCAGGCGGGATCACCACCACGTCCCCGACCTGCAGCTGGTCGCTGGTCAGACCGTTGGCCACCTGCAGCTGGCGCACGCTCACCTGATAGCGATGGGCCAGCTGGGACAGGGTTTCGCCGCGACGGATCACGTGCTTGCGCTCGGCCAGGATGGTCCCCGGCGGGGGATGGCGGTCGAAGTAGGTGCGGATGCCGCCCATGATGGCCCGGGCGATCCGCGCCTGGTGGCGGTGACTGCGCAGCAGGCGCTCCTCGCGGGGGTTGGAGATGTAGGCGGTCTCCACCAGCATGGACGGGATATCCGGCGACTTGAGCACCACGAAAGCGGCACGCTGAACATGGGAACGGTGAATGCGTCCCACCCGGTCGAGCTGGTGCAGGACGTCCCCCGCCGCCGCCATGCTCGCTTCTATGCTGGCCGACTGGGACAGGTCCAGCAGCACATGCTTGAGCAGCGGATCCTTGTCGTTGAGGCTCACCCCGCCCACCAGGTCGGCGGCATTCTCATGTTCGGCCAGGATGCGTGCCATCTCGCTGCTGGCGCCGTGGCGCGACAGCACGTAGACGGTCGATCCACGCACCCGGGGATCGCGGTAGGAATCGGCATGAATGGAAACGAACAGGTCCGCCCGCTTGCGCTGGGCGATTTCGGTACGCTGACGAAGACCGACGTAATAGTCTCCGTTGCGGGTCATTACCGCCCGCATGCCCGGTTCCCTGGCCACCAGCTTCTGCAGCCGACGGGCAATGGCCAGGGTGACGTTCTTCTCCAGGGTGCCATGGGGCCCGTGGGCTCCGGGATCCTCACCCCCATGGCCCGGATCGATGCAGACCACGATATCGCGGGGTCGGTCGGACCTGGAACGGCCGCCCTGCTGGGAACGGGCGGCGGCCGCATCGGCCTGCTCGGCGGCTGCGTCGGCCAGATCCACCACCAGACGGTCCCCGTAGGGCCCCTGGGGCGGAAGCACGAAGCTCTTCGGATGGACCCTGGCCTTTACATCCAGCACCAGGCGCAGGCCATGGTCCGGGCGCGGGCCGCTGCGGATGTCCTTCACCAGTCCCTTGGCGATGGCGGGATCGTTCAGGCCCGCCTTCAGACGGGCATGGCGCAGATCGATGACGATCCGCTCCGGATTGTGGAGCACGAACAGGTTGTGGCTGACCGGCGCGCTGATATCGAACACCACCCGCGTGCTGTCGGGCGCCGCCCACACGCGCACACCATCGACGCTGGTGGCCGCCCCTGCCGACGCGCAGAGACCGAACCAACACAACACTAACAGGGCTGTCAGGTACCGGACCCCCATCCCCCTCTCCCCGGGTACGGTTATGAGCATCGATAGTTATGCATACTTCCCGGGGAAATGCAATAAATTCTTTCAATCTCGTTGGGATAGGCGCGACTTTTATGATTTGGTCGAGGTTTCGGACCCAAGCTGTGCCAACACGTCGCGGCCCCGTGCCGTGGTTGCCGCCATGTCCACCCGCCGGCCTCGGTCCAGATAGCCGATCGCCACCTCCAGGTCCGCCGGCGGCAAGGCGCCACGCCCCCGCTCCGGCCATTCCACCAGAGAGACCGCCGTCTCGTCCGCGAACAGGTCCCGACCGCCTATCCATTCCAGCTCTTCCGCATCGGCCAACCGGTACAGATCCAGGTGATAGACAGTGCCGCCCCCGACTTCGTAGGGCTCCACCAGCGTGTAGGTGGGGCTCTTGACCCGTCCCTGATACCCCAGACCACGCAGGAAACCCCGCACCAGGGTGGTCTTGCCGGCACCCAGTTCGCCGCGCAGATAGATCCGGCAGCCGCCGCCTCCGCAGGCCCGGGCCAGCCTGGCGCCCAGACCCTCCAGCGCCTGCTCGTCGGCGGCCGTGAACTGTGCGTGACCGTTCAGGGGTTCAGCTCCGCACGCAGCTCGCGGATCAGGTCGCTGGCCAGCAACCCGCGTTCGCCGGCCCGGGCGGCGCGGTCGCCGGCGGCCCCGTGAACGCAGACACCGGCACGGGCCGCGGCGGGCAGCTCCAGCCCCTGGGCACCCAGGCCGGCGATGGTGCCGGTCAGCACATCGCCCATGCCTCCCGATGCCATGCCGGGATTGCCCAGCGTACACACCGACACGGCACCGCCCGCATCCCCGATCAGGGTGCCCGCCCCCTTGAGCACGCACGTGCCTCCGAAACGGGCCAGCAGCCGCCCGAGGGCGGCGAACCGGTCCGCCTGCACGTCCCGTGCTCCGCCGCCCAGCAGACGCCCGGCCTCGCCGGGATGGGGCGTGAGCACCCAGTTGTCCAGCGTCCGTGGCGCCTTGGCAAGCAGGTTCAGCGCATCGGCGTCCACCACCAACGGCAGACCGCTGGCCAGGACCGTCTGAAACATCTGGCGCCCCCAGGTGCCCTGTCCCAGGCCCGGCCCGATGGCCACCAGGGTCGCCCGCTCCAGCAGCGGAGCCAGGTCCGCCGGGCTCTCCACGCCATGGGGCATGAGCTCGGGCAGCACCGCCGCCAGCAGGGTCGCATGGGCGGCGCGCGTGGCGATGCTCACCAGCCCGGCGCCCACCCGCAGGGCGGCCTCGCCGGCCATGCGCACGGCTCCCACCGTGCCCTGATCGCCGCCCACCACCAGCACATGGCCGTTCTCGCCTTTATGAGCGGTGCGCGGACGTGGCGCCCTCAGCGGGCCCAGCGGCGCCGAGCACAGCAGTCCGGCGTCCCGCTCCACCCGCCCGTAGACGGCCGCCGGCACCTGCAGATCGTCGAACACCAGCTCGCCGGTGTAATCCGGCGCGGCCGCCGTGTACAGGCCCCGTTTGCGCCCGATGAACGTCACCGTCAAGGCGGCACGAACCGCCCGCCCGTACGGGTTGCCCGTATCGGCGGACAGTCCGGACGGAATATCCACCGCCAGGACCGGCGTCCCGCCGGCGTTCAATGCCTCGATGGCGTCCCCCATGGGCCCTTCCACCGCCCGCTGCAGACCGGTTCCCAGCATGGCGTCGACCACCACGTCGGCATCGCCGGGCAGACTGCCGGCCCCGTCGCGGGATTCCACGCCGGCCCTGCCCAGGCTGTCCCACGCCTGGCGTGCCGCGCCTTTGAGCTTCCGCGGGTCGGCGAAATGGCGGACCGAAACGTCAAGACCGGCCTCGTGGGCCAGCCGTGCGATCACGTATCCGTCGCCGCCATTGTTGCCGGGCCCGCACAGCACGGTCAGCCGCTGCGCGTGCGGCCAGCGCTTGCGCAGGGCGGCGAATGCCGCCGTCCCGGCGCGGCACATGAGGTCGTAGCCGTCGATACCCTGCTCTTCGATGGCGATACGATCCAGTTCCCGCACCTGCTCGGCGCGGTACAGTGCTGGTGGTTGCGCATCATTCATGGTCTGAGATCCCTTTCCCTGTGGTGCTACGTTAAACTGGCCGGGTGTCGTCAAGCCAGCCTCCGAGTCCATCCATCGCCCGTGCCCACCGGAACCGCCCCACCTGACCTCGACTACCGGGCCCTGGCTGCGGCCATCAAAGACTGGGGCCGGGAGCTGGGCTTTCAGCAGATCGGCATCGCCGAAACCGACCTGGAAGCGGACGAAGCCCGGCTGCTGAACTGGCTGGACGCCGGCCGTCATGGCGAAATGGCCTACATGAGCCGCCACGGCACCCGCCGCAGCCGGCCCGCCGAACTGGTCCCCGGCACCGTACGCGTCATCAGCGCGAGGCTGGACTACTGGCCGGCGCCGGCCCGCGAGCCCTGGTCGGTGCTGGCTGCCGGGGAGCTCGGTTATGTCTCCCGCTACGCCCTGGGCCGGGACTATCACAAGGTCCTGCGCCGGCGACTGCAGCGGCTGGCCGACCGCATCGAAGCCCGGGTGGGACCGTTCGGCTACCGGGCGTTTACCGACAGCGCCCCCGTCCTGGAGAAGGCGCTGGCGCGCAACGCCGGCCTGGGGTGGATCGGCAAGCACACCAATCTGCTGCACCGCCGGGCGGGCTCCTGGTTCTTCCTCGGGGAACTGTTCACCGACCTGCCTCTGCCCCCGGACTCCCCGGCGGACGACCATTGCGGCACCTGCCGCGCCTGCATCGATGCGTGCCCCACCGGCGCCATCGTCGCGCCCTACGAATTGGACGCCCGGCTCTGCATATCCTATCTGACCATTGAACTGCGCGGCTCGATCCCCGAACCCCTGCGCCCGCTGATCGGCAACCGCATCTACGGCTGCGACGACTGCCAGCTGGTCTGCCCCTGGAACCGGTTCGCCGATAACAGCCTGGAGCCGGAGTTTGCGCCGCGCAACGCACTGGACGCGTCGGACCTGGTGGAATTGTTCCAATGGACCGAAACGCAGTTCCTGCAACGCACGGCCGGCAGCCCCATCAGGCGCATCGGATACGCCTGCTGGCTACGCAACATCGCCGTGGCGCTGGGCAACTCGCCCCCCAGCGCCCGCACCGTCGTCGCGCTGCGCGAGCGGCAACACGATCCCTCGCCCCTGGTACGTGAGCATGTGCGCTGGGCGCTGGCGCACCAACGCCAGAACGCCTCCGGCGGCTTCGACATCCCATAGATCCTCCGGCGCCCGGGGAGCCGACTCAGCCGCTCGGACCATCGTTCACGGCAGACCCGCCGGAGCGTCGGAACAAGCCCTCGGCGTCGGATTCTTTTACGCTTCCGCACAAGGAAGTTCGACCCCGAACACTCACTCAAGTGATTGCTACTCCGACATTTTTCCCAGTCAGTCAAGACCGGGTTTCGTCGACTCAATTTACGCTTATGACGAACGGGATCTAAGAATGTGCAGTAACTTATTCACTAGCGGACTGTTTTTTTTCGGCCACAAGCAGGCACGCCCTATGCACCGACTGTGTCGGCTGGTCCAACCAACGGCCTCTCAACGTGCCCGGCGTTTCGGGGGTGGCACGCTCATGAGGGGTTGATCGAGTACTTCTCACTTCACGGAGGAAGATCCAGATGAAAATCCGTTCCGCTGTTTCGTTTGCTCTCGCCGGTTTGCTGGCGGCGGGCTCCGCCGGTGCCGCCACGGTGTGGACCGGCACAGCCCAGTACGGCAAAGTGGCATCAGGGGCACCGACGGTCGGGCCATTCGATGCTTACGGCATCGGTACCGGCGCCGTGCTGCTGCAACCCAAGTCCGGCATGGGCACACCCGCCAACCCCAAGGCGGGAGACAACTATACCGGTTACTTCCAGAGCTATATCAGCACCCATACGCTCAACAGCAATCCGGTCAATCAGGGCAATCTCAACAATTTTACCAACTCCGGAACGCCCTACGAGCTGACGGTGGCCGGTGACTTCACCGAAAACGTCACGAAACTGAGCAGCAATACCGCCTACTTCAATCTGACCGGAGGCCACGCCAAGCTCTATCTGAGTCCGACTGTCAACTATAACTTCACCACGGACAGCGGCTTCACCGACGGCACGCCCATCCTGAGCGGAAACATCGTCGGCGGCACCGGGACCTTCGGACCGAACAATTTCGGGGTCACGTCCCTGAAGATCGACATGACCAACTACAACTCGAGCGTGTTCAGCCCCGGCGTAGGGGGAGGCGATGCGGTCATCACCCTGCAAGCTCCGGATTCCGCAGGCGCCACCGCGTCCCTCGGCACCATCAACAGTGTCATGGGACAAAGCTACAGCCCGGGTGACCTGAAGCTGGCCGCAACGGGGAACATGCAGCTGAGTGCGGTACCGATTCCGGCAGCGGTGTGGCTGTTCGGCTCGGGTCTGGTCGGGCTGGTGGCCGTGGGCAGGCGCCGCCGGCTGTCCTGAGGCGAAAGATCGCTGCCGTTCTGCGCAGCTTACGGCAGCAGGGAAGCTCCGGGCGTTACGCCCGGGCTTTCCAACCCTAACCCTTCGGAGAGCCGCCCACTGCGTAGGCGTAGAGCCTGTTCCGCGCCACCCCGGTAATCCGCGCCGCCAGCGCAGCGGCCTGCTTTACCGGCAGTTCTTCGAGCAGAATATCCACCACCCGCCGCACGTCCAACTCGAGGTCCCCGGTAGCGGCGGCGAAGCCGTGGACGACCACCACGAACTCGCCCTTCTGCTGGTTGGCATCACCGGCGACCCAGTCGGCCAGCTCGCTCAACTCACCGCTGCGGATCGTCTCGAAAGTCTTGGTGAGCTCGCGGGCCACCAGCGCCTCCCGGGCTCCGCCGAAAATCTCCGCCAGGTCATTCAAAGTCTCCACAATGCGATGGCTGGCTTCGTAGAAGGTCACCGTGCGTGACTCCCCGGCCAGCTCCTGGAGCCGGGTCCGGCGGGCAGCCGATTTCGAAGGCAGGAAGCCTTCGAACACGAATCGGTCGGTGGGCAGTCCGGCAGCCGACAACGCGCAGATCACCGCACTGGGGCCGGGAATCGGAACAATCCGGATACCCTCTGCCCGTGCAGCCCGTACCAGGGCAAAGCCGGGGTCGCTGATCAGCGGGGTGCCGGCGTCGGAAATCAGCGCCAACGTGCTGCCCTCCCGCAGTTGACGCAGGAGACCGGTCAGCATGCGCCGTTCATTGTGCTCGTGCACCGCCACCATGGGTGTGGCAATGCCGTAGTGATCGAGCAAGCGCCGGCTGCGACGGGTATCCTCGGCGGCTATCCGGTCCACC
>DATFML010000232.1:0-6769 GCA_035266965.1 Gammaproteobacteria bacterium | reverse complement strand
ACGCCGAACTTGTTTTCCTTCAGCCCGGTGGAGATATACGGATGGGTACGGGCGTCCACGTCGGGATTGACCCGCAGGGACACCGGCGCCACCCGCCCCGCTCGCGCCGCCACCCGGCTCAGGCGTTCGAGCTCGGGGAGCGATTCCACATTGAAGCAGCGGATGCCCGCCTCCAGGGCCCGGCGCATTTCGTCGCTGCGCTTGCCGACCCCTGAGAACACCACCTTCGCCGGGTCGCCGCCGGCCTGCAGCACCCGTTCCAGCTCGCCCACCGACACGATGTCGAAACCCGAGCCCAGGCGCGCCAGCAGGTTGAGCAGGGCGAGGTTGGAGTTCGCCTTGACCGCGTAGCAGATCAGATGGGGCCGGCTGCCCAGGGCATCATCGAAGGCGTGCCAATGGCGTTCCAGGGTCGCCCGGGAGTAGACGTAACAGGGGGTGCCCCAGCGTTCGGCGACCTCGGCCAGCGCCACCTGCTCGCCCCACAGCTGGTCGTTGCGGTACTCGAAATGGTCCATGGTCTAGGGGTTATCCTTGCGGACGGCCTTGTGCTCGGTGTCTGTCTTATGGGGCGCCGGTTTTGCCTGGGACGGGGCCGGCAGGTACAGCGGCCCCTTCTGGCCGCAGCCCGCCAGTGCCACGGCGGCTGCCAGCAATGCGCCTGCCGGCCAGAGCGCCCGCCCGACGGGCCTGTGGGTCATGGGGAAAACTCCCTGTCTGGATATGCCGGTGACAAGCGTGCAGTATACGGGGCGCAGGCTTCGAACCCAACGCACCCCGGCCTTGTAGGCGCGAGATTCCCATGAGCGAAAGCGAATTAGAGACCCTGGAGATCGGTCCCGCAGAGGATGCCCACGCCAGCGTGATCTGGCTCCATGGGCTGGGAGCCGATGGCCACGACTTCGAGACGCTGGTGCCCGAGCTGGGGCTGGCCGAGGCGTCGCGGGTGCGGTTCGTACTGCCCCACGCGCCCTTTCGGCCGGTGACCATCAATGGCGGGCAGATCATGCGCGCCTGGTACGACATCCGCACCCTGGACCTGCGTCAGGACGAGGACGAAGCAGGTATCCGCGCCTCGGCGGCAAACCTCGAAGCGCTCATTGCCCGTGAAGTGGCGCGCGGGGTGTCCTCCGAGCGGGTGGTGCTGGCGGGCTTTTCCCAGGGCGGTGCCGTCGCCCTGCACACGGGCTTGCGTCACGGGTACGCCCTGGGCGGCATCCTGGCTCTGTCGACCTACCTTCCCCTGCCGGACACGCTGGCGGGGGAGGCGGCCGCGGCGAACCGCAAGGTGCCGATCATGATGGCCCACGGGTTGCACGATGAAGTGGTGCCGCTGCTGGCCGCCCAGCTGGCATGCCGTATTCTCGAAGCGCAGGGGTACGGGGTGGAATGGCACACCTATTCCATGGCGCATGCCTTGTGTACGGACGAGATCGCCGATGTGCGCGCCTGGCTGGCGCGCGCATCGGCGTGAGCGCCTACTGCCCCTGGTTCACCACCTGCCAGGTGCCGTCCGGCTGGCGGCAGGCGGTGCCGTAGGCGTCTTCCATCTTGCCGCCGATGTTGACCTTGGTGGTGTATTCGCGGCAGTAACGCCCTTCGGTGTTCTTGTACGTCTTCACCGGCGTTACCGTGTAGGTGTAGCCGGAGTCCGGATTCTGCCAGCTCGACGGTTGCCCGGTGGGGTTCGTCTCCAAGGCATGCTGGGCCTTGAGGCGGTCGGTCTCGTCCATGCTCTTGCCGATCTGCCCGCCTATCACCGCGCCGGCAATGGTGCCGGCGATGGTTGCGGCGGTCTTGCCGGAGCCGCCGCCCACCTGGCTGCCGAGGACGCCGCCGAGGATGCCGCCGATGGCCGTACCCGATTCCTGCTTGGTCGCGCAGCCGCCCAACGACAGGGTCGCGGCCACCGCCACTGCAACCAATACCCGCTTCATCCTTTTCATGACAGCCTCTCCGATGCACCCGATCGATATCGTCGTTGCCGTTTACCGAAACTTAGCAGAATCGCTTGCCGGCGACAGTCAGCTTACCCCTTCCCTTCTACAGGGCCTTGATCTGTATCAACGTATTTGCCGCCTCTATGCCGAATACTAGGTCCCGTCACTGAAACCAACCTGAATGTCGCGGGAGGGCCGCCTATGTCCCGGAAACTGATCGCCGCTGTGCTGGCGCTGGCGGGCATGCTATGCGCCGGTGCCGGCGTGGCTGCGGCGCCGAACGGCAAGATGCTGTTCGAACAGCGCTGTGCAGTCTGCCACGGCGACCATGGTCACGGTGGCGTGGGCGTGCCCCTGGCGTTGCCCTCCTTTCTGTCCAGCGTCAGCAATCATTACCTGGAGACCACCATACGTCTCGGTCGTCCGGGCCGCGTGATGCCTTCGTTCCGCTCCCTCGACAAGGCACAGATCCGGGCCATCGTGCACTACATACGCAGCTGGTCCACGGAACCGGCGCCCACCTTTTCCCATCAGCCCGTGAAGGGCGATCCGGTGCACGGCAAGCAGGTGTTCGCCCGGCACTGCGCCGCCTGCCACGGGACCGACGGGCGCGGCGGGCGCGGCACCGGCGTGACGTTCTCCCGGCCGCGCAACCTGCCGATCATTGCGCCGGGTTTGAACAACGCCGGATTTCTTGCAGCCGCCAGTGACGACATGATCAAGCGCACCCTCATGCACGGCCGTAAGGGCACCCCGATGGTGTCCTACAAGAAGATGGGCCTGACCCTGGCGGACGTCAACGACGTGGTGAGCTACATCCGCTCTTTCCAGAAGCCACAACCCGGTACCCGCTCCGCGAACGTGGCCAGGGAACCGGCGGTGCTGGTCTTCGATTCCCCCTACGGGTTGGAGCAGACCGTCAAGAACATCCAGCACGCGGCGGTGGGCCGCAACTTCCGCCTCATCCGCACGCAGCACCTGGATTACGGATTCGTTCCGGCCGCCAAGGAGAATCCCCACCAGGTGATCGTCTACTTCTGCGACTTCGACTTCCTCTACAAGGCGCTGGCGGTGGATCCGAGGGTGGGTCTGTTTCTGCCCTGCCGCGTGACGGTGGTGCAGGGGCGCGACGGCAAGGTGAAGGTGATGGCCATCAACCCCAAACGACTCAGTCATCTGTACAACAACGCCGAGCTGGATCGGGACTGCGACCGCATGTACCGCCTGTACAAGGACATCATGGAGGAGGCCACGCTATGAGACCCTGGCACAAGCTCGCTGTGGCGATGGTGGCGTTCGCTGCATTTGCCGTCGCCCAGGTGGCCAACGCCGAAGACCTGATCATGGCCCGGTCACGCCAGCCGTTTCCGGAAGCCATGCTGGCGCTGCAGGACGCCATCACCCACCACGGCTACGTGCTGTCACGGGTGCAGCGGGTGGATGTGGGACTGAAGCGCTCCGGGTTCAAGACCGACAAGTACCGGGTGGTGTTTTTCGGCAAACCCGCTCAGATCCGCAAGCTGGCGCACGACCACCCCGAGCTCATTCCCTACCTGCCCTTGAAGATCGCCATCTTCGCCGAAGGAAGCCAGACCGTGCTGGTGGCCGCCAACCCGCAGGACTACGACCGGTTCTTTCCGCATGACCACCTGCGGTCGGTCTTCGCCGGCTGGGCCCGCGACCTGCAGGGCATCATGGACGAGGTGCGCAAGGGGAACTGAGTGCTGTCGGTAGTGCGGCGCGGTGCTCCGGCGCCGCCCTGTTTGCCCTCTACCGCCGGCGGCGGTCTTCACAGGTTCACAGGTTAAGCGGTGGCTCGGGCGATCAGCGTCGCTGCAGGGCGCGGTTCAGGCGCTCCTCGATGCGCCGTTTGTAGTTCAGAAAGTGCACGGTCTGTACGTTGCCGGTGTTGTCGGGGCCCAGCAGGGCCCGTGACAGATCGATGTCGGTGATGTAGATGGGATAGGCCTCGCCGCTCGCCCGTTGGGACAGCACGTAGCGGGATACCTCCTCGAACAGCCGATCGCCGAATTCCACGTTGGAGAATTCGCGATCGTTGCAATACATGGTGAATACGGCCTGGTTCGACTCGGCGAGGTCGCCGATGACCTGGATGCCCAGGTAGCTGTTGGAACGCCGGAACGGATTGACGTTCTGTCGGTCGAGCCGGTTCTTGCCGCCCGCCTCCCGCACTACCTGGTAGAACTCAAGCTCCGTCGTCTGGGCGCTCGACTTCGCCCCCTGTCCCAGCAGGCTGCGCCGCTGCTCCACCGCCTCGAGAAAGGTCTGATACTGGGACAGCAGGGTCAGGCTGTCGTGGAACGCGGCTTTCTGGTGGAACAGCGAGCCGCGCTCGTCGAGCACATAGACCTGTGCCAGGTCGCCGGCGACCTGGTAGAACAGCTGCACGGCTCCCGGTCGGTTTGCCTGCAGGATCGCCGGCAGCGGCGTTTCGGTCAGGGTATGACGGTCGAGCACCACCGGACTGAACCGCTCCTGGGGCGCACCGAGGGCGCCCAGCAGTGCGTCCATGGAATCCAGACGCTGGTAGCGCGGCACGCCGTTCTCCGCCTGCAGCACGTAGTGGATATGGCCGACCCGCAGCACGTAGCGCGCCGTATCCCGCCAGCGGCTGCGGTAGAAGCACTCGATCACATCATGGAACAGCTCCTCGATGCGACGGGCGATGGCGGCGCCGCGGGTGGAGGAAAAGCTGTAACAGGCGGGCGCCTCGGGCACGCTGCCGTCGGTAATGGGGGACCAGGCCAGGTAGTCGCACAGGCAGTCGGCCAGCCCGTCCTCGCCGCTGTAGCGGAAGGTCAGCACCTCCTGCCAACTGGTGGCGACGATCTCGTCGAAGGTCAGCGCCAGGTTCTCCCACAGTCCGCCGAAGCTCAGGGCATCGGTACGGTTGCTGGTGAGCTGCATACCCTGGCGGGTCAGCTTGGACATGGGGTCCAGGCCCAGATTGATGAACAGCCCGCCCCGCCGTATGCGGGCGGGATTGGCCAGGTCGTCCATTTCCGCCGGTTCATGTTCGTCGGCCGGAAACAGCTGCTGGAGGCTGTCCAGCACGGCCCGCAGTTCCCATGGGCTCACTTCGCCGTCGCGCGGCTGCAGGTTGATGACCGTGGTGACCGGGTGCAGCAGCCCGTTGAAATGACACCACGCCAGCATCTCCAGCAGGCTGCGGGCCCGCTTCAACGGACCCTGTCCGCCGGCTTCGTGTTCGCGGGGCTCGCCCCGATACAGCAGCCAGCCGTCCTGGGGCGGACCGTCCACCCGCTGCAGCGACAGGCGTTCCTCGGTGAGATTGGTGGAGATGCCCGGGTTGATGATGTCGATCTTGCCGGACTTGCGCTCGAAGGCCGCATACAGCCGACGGCCCAGCAGATTGAGCTCTTCCGGGTCGATGGCCAGGGTGCCGGCGTGCTCGCGGGCGAACTGCGAGAGTGTCCGGTAGCTCTTGGTCAGGGCGTCCACCAGGGTGCGCCGCTCTTCCATGACCCGGTGCATCTTCCAGGTGTGGCGGGTGTCGAGCATCAGCAGATTGGCCTGGTCCCAGCCCCATTGACCGACCAGCTCGCGCATCGCTTCGCGGCGCCAGGTGGTGTTGCGGCGGGTGTCGGGCCGGCTCATGGGCTCGTTGACCTTGAAGTACAGGCAACGGCGGGCCAGCTCCAGGCGTGTGTCATCGCCGCGCTCGAGCAGATACTCCTCGACCTTGTCCGCCAGGGACACGTAGGGATCGAGCCGGTCCAGGTTGATTTCCCCTTCGTAAACGGCGCGCTTGAAGCGCAGGCTGAGCGCTTCGGGTCGGGGGTACTCGCTGGCGTAGCACTCCATCAGCAGGATTTTGAGGACCGACTTGTAGGGCGAGTCCACGGCCTTGTACAGCTGCCACAGCGCCGCCCCGAAGAATTCCTCGGCCGGCAGTATTCCCACCCCGCCGAAGTCCAGGCTTTCGTTGGGTTTGATGAAGCGCTTGTGCTTGAGGTCGTGGACGTACTGCTCGTAGTCCTGCTCACGTTCCGGGGGCACCAGCCACCACACCGGGTAGCGCCCGGCCGCCAGCAGTCCGGTGCGGTAGAACTCCTCCAGCAGCAGGCGGTGCTGGGCACTGCCGCTGCTTTCCTTGGAGATATGCTGGTGGGTCCCCTGTCGGAAACCCGCGTCGTCCAGCACGAAGAAGTGCACCTCCAGTCCCAGCGATGCCGCCCAGCTCTCGATCGCCTCCGCCTTGCGGACCAGCATGTCACGCTGGGCCTCGGGCAGATCCGGCCGGTGACAGACCCAGATGTCGAAGTCACTGTCCTTGGAATAGGCGATGGAGCCGCTGCTGCCCATCAGATACAGCGCGTGGACATCCAGGCTGCGCAGCGCCCGGCGCCGATAGGTGAAGCTCTTCGCCAGGCGCCTGGCCGCGTCGATGGCGCGGTTGGTGGGCGCATAGTCGGAAATCCCGGCCGGCGCCTGGCTGGACAGATAGCCGGGCAGCATGGGGTGATTGATGTGAAACAGCAGCGGCAGCAGATCCAGGAAAGCCTGTTGGCGGTTGCCCAGGGACAGGTATACGCGCCGCAGGCGCTCGCGGTTCAGGGCCAGGAAGCGGCGCTTGATGGCGTTGATGTCGAGCCCGTCCAGGGCCCCGGTGTGCTTGAGCGATTGCGCGGTCATGTCGCCACACTGGGAAGGCGTGTACTCAGCGGCCGCGGGCACTGCCCGGCCGGCGGCCTACGGCCGCGGCGGAAACACGGACGAGGGCTCAGGAGACGGCGGCGCAGATGCGGGCGGGGTCGTCGTCGAGGCGCTGCACCGCCCGGCGCAAC
>DATFML010000231.1:0-13854 GCA_035266965.1 Gammaproteobacteria bacterium | reverse complement strand
GGAACCGGCTGTGGGTGCCGGCCCTGGTGGGCATTGCGCTGGTGGCGGCGGTGTGCCACAGCCTCGCCCATCCCGTGCCCGGACTGGGGATCGCCGAGCCCGTGTTCGTGCCGCCTCTGGTTACCACCGTGGCTGCGCTGATGCTGTCACGGCGTCATGCGGCGCCGCTGGCCTATGTGAGCGGCAGCATGGGCACTCTGGTGGGTGCCGACCTGCTCAACCTGGACAAGATTCGCGGGCTGGGCGCGCCGGTGGCATCCATCGGCGGCGCGGGCACCTTCGACGGCATCTTCGTAACCGGCATTCTTGCCGTGGTGCTGGCCAGCCTGGTGATCGGGCGCGAGGAAGCAGAGCGCAGGTCCACGCGGCCTCCAAGGTGAATGAGCGGGCTGCGCCGGCGCAGCCGGCCCGCTGCTGTTTCCTTCATCCGATGGTGATGTGAAAGCCGCTCCAGGGATGCCCGGCGGCGGCAATGGCGGCCGCCAGCCCCGATTCGCGAAAGCGACCGTAGGCATGGGAATCGTCCCACAATGCCAATGTCCCGCCCGCCGCATCGACGCGAAAACGCCCGCCTCCGCAGACCTCCACGGCGGGTGTATCGAGCTCCAGATGCTCGGGGCCTGACCAGTGGCACGCCAGGTTGTGGTCGGAGAGGAAACGTTCCAGCAGCTGGTTGTGGTACCGGTACAATGCCGTGGGCGCAAAGATCAGGTATTGGCGGCCCCGCCACTGCAGCTGCAGGAATTTGCCGTCCTGTAGCGACGCCGGAACGGGGTTGCCGTAGGTGATGATGACGGTGTCCATGGCCTTGCTCTCGGGACGCTTTGCACCGGTCGATCGAGTGGATGATCGTCTGGCGCAAAGGGGTGGGACGCGCAGTTTACAACCGGTGAACGAGCATTGCGGGCGCCTTTGCAGCGCCGTGAGCGCTGTTTGCGCGGCCTGTGCAGAGTTTTCCTGGCGTCAAACGGCGGGCCTGTCCAGAGCTGGCGCCGCAATTTCCGCAGCCGCGCTGGGCGTTCCGGGCAATTTCCCCTGATATACTCCGGTCCCAGCAGCGAAATCCGCCTACCGGGAGACAAAGGTACGCCATGGACAAAGCCACACTGGCGAGCGTGGAGGTCGCCCTCCGGTGGCGCAGCCCCCATGCCGGGCACACCGACCGGCGGGTGTTCGACAGGATCACTTTCTGGCGCGACCTGTTCCCTGCGGACATGGGCGAGCGTCTGTCGGTCGCCGAAGCCGGCACCAATGTGAGCCAGACCGTGGCGGCCGGCGAGCTCGTTGCCGGCTACGACAGCGCCCTGGTGCGCCGTGTCCCCACTTCCCGGTTCAACACCCGCCCGCGCCCCGATCTCACCCTCGCGCCCCGGGTCGGGCGCTTCTACCCTCTGAATCTGCTGAGCGAAGTGCCCGGCTTCTATCCCCAGGACCGCCGTCCGTTCCGGGTGCTGGACGCGGACGACGAGCTGTTGACCGTGGACATCAATCATCCGTTCGCCCGTTTTCCCGCCACGGTGGAGGCGCGGGTGATGGAATTCCTGAACGTGAAAGAGGAACGCGGCGGGCGCTGCAACGACATCGGTCAGGAGATGACCGAGTACGGCCCCGGTCTGCAGGCGGCGTTGCCCGACCGGGAGACCGACTTCTACGGCGGGGAGCCGTTCGCACGCCTGGACCCCCGCGCCGACGAGCAGTTCTACGCCAGGGCCCGGCTGGTGCAGCATATCGATGCGACGGCCCGCGCCGGCATCGGTGCCATCTACGAACGCTGCCTGCAGCCCGGCATGGCGGTGCTGGATCTGATGAGCAGCTGGATCTCCCATCTGCCGGAGTCGGTAGCCGACCTGGAAGTCACCGGGCTGGGCATGAATCGCGAGGAGCTTGAGCAGAATCCCCGTCTCGCCCATCACGTGGTGCATGACCTCAATGCCGATCCGCACCTGCCGTTCGGCGACAAGCGCTTCGATGCGGCGGTGTGTACCGTCTCGGTGGAGTATCTCACGCGACCCCTGGACGTGTTCGAACAGCTGGCGCGGGTGCTGCGCCCCGGGGGCACGTTCGTGGTGACGTTCTCGGAACGCTGGTTTCCCACCAAGGTGATCGAGTTGTGGACGCAGCTCCATCCTTTCGAGCGGCTGGGGCTGGTGCTGGATTATTTCCGACGCGCCGGCTTCGTCGATCTGGGGACCGAGTCCGTGCGCGGCCTGCCCCGTCCGGCGGACGACCCCTATGCGGACAGACTGGCCCACTCCGATCCCGTGTACGCGGTGTGGGGGCGGGCGCCGGCCTGACTGACCGGCGCATCGGTGCGCCTCCGTGCCGTGCCTGAATCCTTCAGCGACAGGAGCAGCCCATGCAGTCTTTTACGCGCACCATCTCCGTGGCCGGACAGGTCATGGAGCTCTACGGAAACCGGCCCGAAGGCGCCGGTCCCTTCGCCGCCATGGTGGTCATCCAGCATGCCCCCGGGGTGGACGACTTCACCCGTGCCATGGTGGACCGGCTGGCCGAGGCCGGCTACCTCGCGGTTGCACCGGCGTTTTACCACCGTCAGACCGAACCCGGCGGGCCCCTGGAGCGCATGGGGAGGCTCAAGGATACGGAGGTGATCGCCGACGTGAACGCCACTGTGGATCATCTGGCCCAGGATGCTGCAGTGGACGGCGAGCGTATCGGTATCATCGGGTTCTGCATGGGCGGCCGGGTAACGTATCTCATGGCCGCGACCAATCCCCGTTTCAAGGCGGCGGTCGCCTACTACGGCGGCAACATCATGGTGGCCTGGGGCGAAGATGTGCCCGCGCCTTTCGAGCGCAGCGCGGATATCCACTGTCCTCTGCTGTTTCATTTCGGCGCCGACGATACCAACCCCTCGCCGGATGACATGAAGAAGCTGGATGCCGAGCTCTCCCGTCACGGCAAGGTACATGAATTCCACGTCTACGAGGGAGCTGGACACGCGTTCATGAACTTCAGCGCGCCGGAGCGCTACCGGGAAGCGGCCGCCGAGGCCTCCTGGCCCCGTACGCTGGATTTTCTGGCGCGCTATCTGGGATCCTGAAGCCTGAGGGCCCGGCCGGCGGGGCGAGGCAAACGCCGCAACGGCCCCGGCGGCCTCAGGGCTTGGAAAACTGCTTGGCCTGCACCTGGTCGTTGAGGAACTGCACGGTTATGGTGCCGTCGCTGCCTTTCCAGGTGGCGGAGGTTCCCGAGAAGCCGCCCAGGGCCATGCTGGAAGAGCCGGTGGGCTTGCCCAGCAGCGCCTGCACCTGCTCCATGGTCATGCCGGTATGGATGCGGCTGAAGTTGTCCTGGTTGATCTTCGAAGCGCAGGCTACCAGCAGCATCGACAGTGCAACGGACAGGATCACAGCGCGTGCGGCCGGCACGAGACGCGCGGTCATGGTGTACCTTCCTTTCAGGATCGTGGGGTGGGGCGTCAGTATAACCGACAGTTCATCGGATGCTCATGTCCGCATGAGCCGCCCTCGATTCCTGTGTGATGCGTATCGGCGGTGCTTCGTGCTGAACGGCGGCGCAGCCCGGCCACGAAGCCGCTCCGACGCCCCGAGCGTGCCGCCTTCCCGTCAGCTTGCAGGTCCCACACAGTCTCAACGGCGCTGCACGGCGGGTGCTATTCGATCTTCTCCAATACCTGCCTGATCACCGCTTCTTCGTTGTGCAGTCCGGCGCGCCATTCGTGGCGCTCAGTCTTGGCGATCTCCTCGCGCAGGTCGGCGAGGTACACCTCAAGGGCGTGGTGAACGACACGCGTCTGTTCCTCGGTCAGTTCCAGGTTCATACGCTCCCCCCCTTCATTGAGTCGACTTTGGCCGGTTCCGCCGTTTCGTGTGTTGGACCTCTATCGAATTATAGAGAACGCCGCGCCTGTCCTGCCGGAACGTTTCAGCGTGCGGTCATTCGACGGCCCGCGGCTGCGTCCGTCCTTTCCAGCGGCCGCCCCCGCCCTGGTGTCGGCGGGCTGAATCCACCGTCATGAGCACATACAGCAGCGCCGACAGCGGCAACAGCAGGCCGCGTACCGCAGATTGGTCATACAGCTTCAACGTCGGGGCGTAGGCGATAGCCATCAACAGCCACACCCCGGCGCCCACGCCGGCCAGCAGCCAGTGGGCGGCGGCCAGGCCGGTCACCAATGCCGCCACCGGCACCAGGTACACACAGGTCATGGCAAGCACCGTCAGCACCAGCAGCAGGGGAGAGTAGTCCAGCTGGGTGTAGGCGGTGCGGGCCACCATGTCCCATACGCCCCGCAGATCGTAGCAACGGACGCTGCGGGAGCCCGTGGTGAGTCCGAGCCAGATCTGTCCCCGGGCCTTGAGCAGCTTTCCCAGCGCGCAGTCGTCGATCCATGCCCCGGCGATGGCGCCCAGTCCCCCGGCCTCGTTCAATGCCGTGCGCCGCACCAGCATGCTGCCGCCGGCCGCGGCGGCGGCGGCCCGCTCCGGGCTGTTGACATGGCGGAACGGGTAGAGCTTCTGGAAGAAGAACACGAAGGCGGGTATCAGCAGGCGCTCCCAGAATCCTTTGCAGCGCAGCATCACCATGGTCGAGACCATGTCCAGCATCGAGTATTCGGCCTGCTGGACCAGCTCGGCGAGCACCTCGGGGTCGTGCTCGACATCGGCGTCGGTAAACCAGAAGTACTTGCTCTGGGGCGCCAGCTGCTTCGCCCGGTCGACGCCCTGGGCCATGGCCCACACCTTGCCGCTCCAGCCGTCGGGCCGTGTGTCGGCTTCCACCACTCTTACCGGGTGCCCTTCGCCTTCCCCGGCCTGCGCCGCGGCCGCTGCTGTACCGTCCTCGCTGTGGTCGTCGATCACGATGATGGACAGGGAACCGTCGTAATGCTGACGTCTCAGACTGGCGACGCTGCGTCCGATCAACGCGGCTTCGTTGCGTGCCGGGATGACCGCGACCACCGAAGGCCATACCCGCCGTGGGGTCACCTCCTGCGGCAGACGCTGGTCGGCCGTCCAGAACCGTCCCCGCATCAGCAGCAGGTAAAGCCAGGCGGCCGCCGACAGCAGGGTCAGGGTGAGAAGGATGTTCATCATGAAGTTCCAGGTTATCGCCGGCCCGTGCGCCGGTCATTACAGCTATGTTGTCTCAAGAGCGTTTTCACTTAGAGTAGGCTACCATGTCGGCGTTCGCCGTTTCTCGGACTGCTGGAAACTTTTCTTGGAGTTTTCTATCCTTAGTGAAGGTTCGGTCCCTCGGGGGCGCTTTCTGTTGCGGCCTGCCGGCTGGCCGCTGTATGGTGCGCGGCAGATTTTCGGTCCCCGCACGGGAGCGGCGCCATCGTCTCCCATGGCGGAAGCATCGCAATACGCTCCCCGCATGTCCATGTGAAGGATTGGTGAGTGAAGGCTTTGCTTTGACCACAAGCGAAGGGATAGGCTTGGCAACTGCGCGCGGACCCGGGTCCGTACTCTGTCGACGGGACCGCCTACCTCCATGACCGAATCTGGCATGCCTGATCCGCGATGACTGTATTCACTTCTTTGGTGACCTGGTTCGGCATCGGCGTGGCGGCGGTGTCGCTCGGGTATCTGCTGGTGGCGGTGGCGGCCATGCTGTTGTGGGAACGGCGCCGCTCCGGCCCCGTTGCCCGTACGCCGCCCATGACGGTGCTCAAGCCCCTGTGCGGCAGCGAACCGGAGCTGTACGAAAACCTGAAGAGTTTCTGCGACCAGGATTATCCGGATTTTCAGGTCATTTTTGGTGTCAGAAGCTCGGACGACCCGGCGTTGCCGGTGGTTCACCGGCTGATGTCGGAGTTTGCTGATCGCGATCTGCAGTTGGTCATCGACGAACGGGTTGCCGGCGACAACTACAAGATCAGCAACGTCATGAACATGGCGCCGCTTGCCAGGCACGACTGCCTGGTGATCGCCGACAGCGACATACGGGTGGGGCCGGATTATCTGGGCCGGCTCGCCCATGCGCTGCGCGACCCTGAAGTGGGCCTGGTCACGTGCCTTTATCGCGGCCACGCGGCGGGGCCGGTGTGGTCTCGCCTGGGTGCGTTGTTCATCAACGAATGGTTCGCGCCGTCCGTGCTGGTGGGTCGTGCCTTCGGGTACCGCGCCTTCAGCTTCGGCGCCACCATGGCCCTGCGCCGCGAAGTTCTGGACAGGGTCGGCGGACTGGAATCCCTGGTGTCCCACCTGGCGGACGACTACCTGCTGGGCGAGCGGGTCCGGGGCCTGGGTCTGCAGACCGTGCTGTCCACGTACATGGTAGGAACAACGGTATATGAACCGAATCTGCAGGCCTTGTGGCACCACGAATTGCGCTGGGCGCGGACGATCCGCACCGTGCAGCCGGTGGGTCACGCCTTCTCCTTCATTACATATACCATCGCGGTGTCGCTCATAGGATCGCTGGTGGCCTGGGGTACGCCGTGGGCGTTCGGGCTGCCGGCGGCCGCATTCGCGCTGCGGTCGGCGTTGCACCTGATGGTCAGCGGCCGGCGCGGCGCATCGGCGTTGTCCGATCTGGCGCTGCTGCCGCTGCGCGATGTGCTGTCGTTTCTGGTCTGGGTGATGAGCTTCGGCAGCCGGCGCGTGCAATGGCGCCAGCAGCATCTGTCGGTGCACACCGATGGCAGCATGCGCCTGCGGGCCCACAGAGGTGTACTGGAGCGCGCGCTGATCCGCAGTCAACGGGAAACGGAGTTTCGGTCATGATGAAGACCCTGTTCTTGCAAGCGCCGTCGTTCGACGGTTTCGACGGCGGCGCGGGCTCGCGCTACCAGGCCAAGCGCGAGATACGCTCGTTCTGGTATCCCACCTGGCTGGCCCAGCCGGCGGCCATGGTGCCCGGCAGCCGGCTTATCGACGCCCCCGCCGCCGGGCTGCACCTCGATGATGTGACGGCGGTCGTGAAGGACTACGACCTGGTGATCATCCACACCAGCTCGCCCTCGTTTCCGTCCGATATCCGGGTCGCGGAGGCGCTCAAGAAGGTCAAGCCTGAACTGCTGATCGGTTTCGTCGGTGCCAAGGTCGCGGTGGAGCCCGACACCTCCCTGCAGGCATCCTGGGCCCTGGATTTCGTGGGGCATGAGGAATTCGACTACACCATCAAGGAAGTCGCCGAAGGCCGTCCCCTGGAGGAAGTCGCCGGTCTGAGCTTCAAGGATGTCCGCGGGCAGGTGACCCACAATCCGCCCCGCCCCATGATCGAGAACATGGACGAACTGCCGTTCGTCACCGAGGTGTACAAGCGCGATCTGCGGGTGGAGGACTACTTCATCGGCTATCTGCAGCATCCCTACGTGTCGTTCTATACCGGTCGGGGCTGCAAGTCCCGGTGCACCTTCTGCCTCTGGCCCCAGACCGTGGGCGGTCACCGCTACCGTGTGCGCAGCGCCGAGCATGTCGTGGAGGAAGTCAAGCTGATCCAGAAGTCCTTCCCCCAGGTGAAGGAGATCTTCTTCGACGACGACACCTTCACCGACGACCAGGCGCGGGCCGAGGACATCGCCCGGCGACTGGGCAAGCTGGGTGTCACCTGGTCGTGCAACGCCAAGGCCAACGTGCCGTACGAGACTTTGAAGGTCATGCGCGACAATGGCCTGCGCCTGCTGCTGGTGGGTTACGAATCCGGCAATCAGGCGATTCTGAACAACATCAAGAAGGGCCTGCGGGTGGAACGGGCGCGGCGTTTCACCCAGGATTGCCGCAAACTGGGCGTGACCATCCACGGCACCTTCATCATGGGGCTGCCCGGCGAGACCAAGGAGAGCATCCAGGAGACCATTCGGTTCGCCAAGGAAATCAACCCCCATACCGTGCAGGTGTCGATCGCCGCGCCCTATCCGGGCACCGAGCTTTACCGGCAGGCCATGGACCAGGGCTGGTTGACCGAAGAGGACCAGTCGCGACTGGTCAACGACAATGGCGTGCAGATCAGTCCGCTCGGTTACGAGCACCTGAGCCATACCGAGATCTTCGATTCGGTGGAAGCGTTCTACAAGAAGTTCTATTTCCGCGCCGGCAAGATCGCCGAGATTACCGGCGAGATGGTGAGAAGCCCGCAGATGATGAAGCGGCGTCTGCGCGAAGGGGTCGAATTCGTACGTTTTCTCAGGCAGCGCGATTAACGGGCAGCTTCCGCCGCCGGTGCCGGTCCGGCTCGCAGCGCGGCGGCGCCCTGCGCGAAAAGCGCAGTCCGACCCGCTGCGCGACGCGTCGGCGTCTGTACGCCGGGGTGTGCGGACATTTGCATATTGCAGTAGGGCTGCGGGTGAGCCGGGGCCGGCCGTGCGCTGCCGACGACAAGTGGCTGGCGGGTCCGTCCGGGGCCCGTATCGAGTGGGTGAATCGTTATGAGCAGGACGTTGTTGATCGCCGCCATGATGTTGATGACCAGCCTGATGTTCGGCTCGGCGAATGCACAAAGCGGCGATCAGGCTACCAACAACGGTGCCGGTGCCGCCCCGGCGGGTGACGCCAGTCATGTCATCGACCGTCTTGACAAGGCACTCATCGACGCCATGAAGGGCGGTGCCAAACTGGGTTATCAGGGTCGCTACAAGCTGCTCAAGCCGGTGGTGGAAGATACCTACGACCTCAGGTATGTTGCCCGGCTCAGTCTCGGAAGCCACTGGTCCGGCCTTACCGCGGATCAGCAAAAGACGTTCGTCAAGGCGCTGGGGGACTATACGGTCGCCAACTACGCCGCCCAGTTCGACAACTACAAGGGCGAGAGCTTTTCGGTGCAGTCGCGCCAGCCGTTGCGGCCGGGCATCGAGATGGTCAAGACCCGTTTCGTCGGCGGCGGCGGCAAGCAGCACGAGTTCGACTATCTGCTGCGGATGGACAATGGGCACTGGCGGATCATCAACGTGGTCGTGGACGGTGTCAGCGATCTGTCCATGAAGCGTGCCGAGTATACCCAGGTGCTCCAGAGCGGCGGCTTCGACGCGCTGCTCGCGAAATTGCGGCACTTGACCGAATCACTGTCCAAGAAGGGCAACTGAGCACCCCAGCCGGTCGCCCGGGCGAGAGGAGTCGTCGTGAAACCATGGTCACGGATGGGCCGGGCGGGCCTGCTGGCAACCACCACGCTGATACTGGCCGGGTGCGCTTCGGCGCCCACCAAGCCCGACGCACCGGATCCGCTGCGCTCGTTCAACCGCACCATGTTCGGCTTCAACCAGAAGCTGGACCGGTATGTGATGAAGCCGGTCTCCGATGCATACATCAAGGTGACGCCGCACCCGGTGCGTACCGGCGTTACCAATGTCTTCCATAATCTGGGGTATCCCTACGTCATCATCAACGACCTGCTGCAGGGACGCGCCAAATCCGCCATCATCGCCACTGACGCGTTCTTCTGGAACACCACGGTGGGTATCGGCGGCATTTTCGATATCGGCAACAAATTCGGCCTCAACTCGCTGGAACAGAACTTCGGGGCCACGGCGGGTGTTTGGGGGATCGGCGAAGGCGCGTATCTGGTACTGCCGTTCCTCGGTCCCAGTTCCCTCAGAGCGTTGCCGGGCATTCCCCTGTCCATCTTCAGTAACCCCATGTACTACGCCAACAGCACGACGGCGCAGTATGCCGCTTCCGCATTGGATGCCGTGAATACCCGGGCGTCCCTGCGGGCCCAGATCCGGATGGTGAATCAGTCGCTCGACCCGTACTCGTTCATGCGATCCGGTTATCGCCAGCACCAGAACTATCTGATCCGGGGCGGGCAGTCCTCCAGCCAGCAGATGTTGCAGGAATTGGGACTGCCGGCGGAATCGGGCGCCGACAAGCCGCCGCCGAAAGCGCCTGCACCCAGGTAGTCGGCGCAACCCGGCAGACGATCAGTCGGAACCCTCTTCGGACTCCACCCGGAAGTAATCCAGGTACTCCCGGTACTGGCGGCGCTGCTCGTGCGGATCCAGGCCGAACTGGCGCAGTGAGTAGCGGTGCCGCCCGTGGCGGCCCTTGGGGTTGCGGTCCAGAAACGCCTCCATTCGCTGCCGGGCCGCGCTGCTCAGCGGCAGCTCGAAGTGGTCGTAGATGCGGTGAATCATCGCCATGGGGTCGCGCACCAGATCCAGGTAGTGCACGTCCAGATACCGCCGTGGCGTGTTGTCCTGTTGACGTTTCTGCACCATGCGCCGTGCCCCCTCCGCCCAACGCTCGCCGACGGTCCTGGCCACCTGCGCCGGGTCCACCCGATCGCTGAACACGCGCTGCAGGACCGTGGTCATGCTGGCCACCGACGGTACCACCTTGAGCGGGTCCCGGTGCGCCATCAGTATGCAGGCGTCCGGATAGGTCTCCAGCAGGTCGTCCAGCGCGAACACGTGATCGGGTGCCTTCAGCACCCAGCGCCTGGGCGGGCAATGCCACTGCAGGTGCTGGAGCATCCGGCGGTGGAAGCGGTAGGCCTCCCGGTGGCCAGTGCGGTCCAGCCATGCCCGATAGGAGGGTACGTCGTACACCGTGTCGTAGCGCAGGCTCATGAACACGTGATTGGTGATCTCCGTGCACTCCTGGGGATAGCGGGCATTCATGAGGTGAATGGCCCGGAAGTCGGGCGCCAGGCGGTGGAACCACTGCAACTGGCGTTCCACCGCGGCAATGCGCGCGTCTCTCTCGTAGCTGTCGCGTTCGGGAGGCGGCGACGGATACATGGTCTCCCAGTGAGACGGGTAGCGCAGCCCGGGGTCCTGGGCCATCAGGCTGTGCAGCAGGGTGGTGCCGCTGCGCGGCAGCCCCATGATGAATACGGGGCGCTCGACCGGCTGCGAGAAGATCTCGGGCATGCGCTGCCAGTCCCGCTGCAGCAGCAGTCGGTTGGACAGCAGCCGCAGGATGTCCCAGCGCGTGGACATCCGGCCCAGCAGGTTCAGCCCGGCTTCGCTGTTGCAGCCGCGCAGCAGCATGCGCAGGGGTGTATGCAGCGGTGCCGGACCGAAGTCGTCCAGTCCGGTACGTCGGCGGGCGGTGCGCAGCAGCTCCGCTTCGTCCAGGGACGCCGGTGACACGCCCAGCCGGGCCAGCGCCGCGCCCAGGGCGTTGAAGGTCCGAACCGCGTTTCCCAGCAGCCGAACACTGAGCTGGCCTGCAAAGCCGGTGGTTGCCGCATTGGATGATTCCGGCACCTGCTCCTCCTTGAATTACGAATGGCGATCCAGCGCCCGCCGGCCCATCAGTCGGCGGCCTTCCACCCACTGCCAGGAAATCAACACCGGGATCCCGAACACCAGCTCCCGGAAACGCTTGGCGAGCGCCACGGCCAACCCCACTTCGCCGCTCAGTCCCACCAGATGGCTGAACACCACGAAGCTGGCTTCCTGCACGCCGATGCCGGCCGGGATCACGAACGCGGCCGTGCGTGCCGCCTGGCTGAGGCTCTCCAGCAGAATCGCCGAGCCCACACTGATCGGATGGTCGAACAACCACAAAGCCAGCCACACTTCGCCGGCTCCGGCAAACAGGCCGGCCAGTTGCCAGAGCCCGCTTCTGATCACCACACCGCGCTGAGCGTACAGCAGCCCCAGCTCCTGGTGCAGCCGCGCCGGGCTTCCCGAAAGTCCGGGCAGATTGAGCCGCCCGGCAAGCCGGTCCGTAATACCTTCCAGGCGGCGGAACAGGCCCGAATGCCGTTGCAGCGCGATCACCAGAATGATGAACGGCACCGTGACCAGCAGGCCGGTAATGGCCTCTTCCATGGCGCGGCTGCCGGTGCCCAGGTGCAGGCTGAAGAACAGGGCGATGCCGGTGGCCAGGAACAGGAACTGGCTGATCAGGGTGACGGTGCCCTCCACGATGATGCTGGCGGCCGCCGCGCTGCCCGGTACCTCGCGCACCACCAGCAGCCGTACCCCCACCACCGCGCCGCCGGGTCCGAAAATCGGCAGCAGGCTGTTGGTGGCGTCCCGTACCGCCGCCGCCCACACCAGGTACGGCAGTCGCACGTTGGGGGCCCGTTTGCGCAGCAGTGTCCGCCAGCCGGTGCTGTCCAGTGCGATGGGCAGCAGATGGTAGGGCGCCAGCCACAACAACCCCCAACCGGCGACGGCCAGGGTATGGACGATTTCGCCGAAGCCCTGGCTGACCAGCAGCCCGATGGTCAGCAGCACCCCGGCGACGGCGCTCAGATACAAGGCCTTCTTCACAGCCTGCAGGCCCTCATGATGCGATGGTCATTGATTGCCGCTCAGCTGCTCGGGAGGCGCGGCCCGGTCGGGAAGCAGCACCAGCAGGGCGGGCAGAACGATCAGCACGTTGACGATAATGACGCTCAGGGCAATGGCCAGGGTGCGTCCCAGTATGGACATGCCGGGATCCGGCGAAATGGCCAGGCTTCCGAACGAGCTCAGGGTGGTGAGGGCGCTGAACAACACGCCGCCCGGCGTCGAGCTCGCCATGATGGCCTCCACCGTCAGGCCGGAGCGCCAACGCAGCACGAAATAGATGGAAAACGCGACTCCCAGCCCGATCAGCAGCGGCAGCACGATGATGTTGGCAAGATTGAAGTCGATGCCCAGGAACGTCATGGCGGCCACCGTGCCGACGCCGCTCAGGACCAGGGGCAGCAGGATCAGCAGTACGTCGTGGATGGTCCGCAAGGTGACGGCCAGCAGCGCGGCGATCAGCACCAGAGACAATACGGAAGCCTGACGGAAGGCGCTTACCACGGCGCGGCCGCCTTCCACGAACAGCACCGGGGTGCCGGCCGCGTCGGGTACCGCATTTCGCACCTGCGCCACGAACTTGGTGAGGTTGGCGCTTTGCCTCAGATCCAGGTGTGAAAGAACCTCGATGCGCGCGCGGCCGTCCGCGGCGATGTAGCGCGAGCGAAGCGCCGTGGGCAGGGACTTCAGGGTAATACGCTGCGCCTGCAGGGCGTCGGCCAGGTTAGACAGCTCCGTGGGCAGGGTGCCTATCACCCGCCGCTGCAGGCTGTGCAGAGCCGCCGGTGCGTTCCTGTATTTTTTCTGGAACCGGCGCAGGGCGTTCTGCAATTTCTCGGCTTCCGGGCGCAGCGCAGGGTCCGACGGATTGGCGATAAAGCGGGTCAGGGTGGTCTCGAAGGTGCTTACTGACTGGCGCAGTGCCGCCGTGTCCGGCGCCGGTCGCACGCGGGTCGGTTGCAGCGCGGTCGGGGGAATCAGCAGGGACGCCTCCTGGATGATGCCAAGCTTCTTGTCCTGATCGCCGGGTACGTAGCTGGCCGCCGTGATGGCCCGCGAGACACTGCTCAGGGTGCGCAGGCTCTTGGCATCCTGCTCGGCCTTGTGGAGATTGGGCGCCAGGATTTCGATCGGCAGCGGCGAGAAGGTGCCGCTCTTTTCCAGTTGCTGAAACGCCTTCATGGCGGCCGAGTTGGGATTCTGCAGCTTGGTGAGGTTGATGTCGAAGCGCGCGGCCAGGATGAGGGGAATGGCGCCGATGCCAAGCAGGGCGGCGATCACGAGAATCGGTCTGGCGAAGCGACGTACCGGTAGAAAGCCGAACGAGAACGGCTCGCGCAGGCGGCCCGGCTTGCGCTTGACCCTGAGCAGCACCAGCAGTGCCGGTAGCACGGTGAGGTTCGCGAACAGCGCGATGAACATGCTGGTCCCGGCGATGATGCCCAGATCGGCGATGCCCGAGTAGTCGGTCGGCACCACCGAAAAGAAACTCAGCGCCGCCGCCACGGCCGCCAGGGTGAGCGCCAGGCCCATGCCCGTGGCGGTGCGGCCCAGGGCCAGGGACGTGCTGCCATCGACGCGCAGCTCCTCGTAGTACCGAATGCAGAACTGGATCCCGAAATCCACGCCCAGGCCGATGAACAGCACCGCGAACGACACCGAGATCAGGTTGAAGGGCC
>DATFML010000230.1:0-4103 GCA_035266965.1 Gammaproteobacteria bacterium | reverse complement strand
CCAGCGAAAACGCCACCGCCGTACCCCCTCCGGAAAGCTGCACCGCAAGGCCGAGCACCGCGAAGATCCCGCCCCCCACCATGCCGCCGACGCCGATGGATACGGCCTCCCAGTATCCGATACCCCTATCGTCGGTTGTTGCGCGCTCTGTCACCGCTGAACCGTCAGTCGGAAAACCACCGAATGCGTGGCGGGAGAGCGACGCCCTTGAGCATGCCGTCGCGCATGCGCCGGGCCAGCGTCCGTTCGTGCTTCCATTGGCGGTCCTTGACCCGGTAGAGCCGGCCCCGTTCCGGTTGCGCGCAGCCGAGGCGCTCACGGCGCTCAAGGCGCTCGAACACCTCGGCATACGCCTCGGCGCTGTCTTTCACGGCCCGCCAGAACAGGGTCAGTTCGTCGTCCCCCTCCCCGACCGACGGCGATACATGGGCGATAAGCCCGCCGGTATCGATGCCTTCGTCGATGAAATGCAGTGTGCAACCAACCTGGTCGGGCTCTCCGTTGTGCAGTGCCCAGAACGTGCAGTCGGCGCCCCGATAATGGGGCGACAGGCCGCCGTGCAAGTTGATCATGCCAAGCCGCCCCATGCCCAGCAGGGGGCGGCTGATGAGCGTGGTGCCGAACACGGCCACCACATCGGGCTGCAACCGACCCACCAGCTCCGCCACCTGCGGGTCGTTGATCTGCGGCACCTCATGGACCAGTTCAGGACGGTGCAGTCGAGGGGCATCGTCACCGAAGAAAAAGTGCGCTTCCTGATCCCCGCTGTAGCGTCGCCTGTCCCGCAGCCAGCGCCACCCTTTGGACCAAAGCACGGCAGGCTTCAGCACCCGGCGCAGCTTGGCTGCATCCCACTGCCCACCCGTCTCGTGCACGATAGCCAGAGGTCGAGCCGCCTCACACAGACGGTTGGCCACGTACAGATGACGCGGCGAACGGCCGCACAGAATAACCATGGACAGCTCGGACACTAAAGCTCCTCAGAGATCTTCGTTAGCAACATCCGAAGGAATGACGATGTCGCTCATCGCCATCATAAGGGCATCGGCAAAGAACTTGGCGGCCCAATTCGGATACTCGAACATGGAATAGCGTCCCCAGATCGGTGCGGAGCCAGCCACGGCCCCGTCCCGCGGGCTCCCGTCTCCGTCGAGCCGGTGGTTGCGCTTCAGGTAATCCAGGGCACGGTCCGCCGCATCCCCCATTGCGCCGTCCTCGTCCAGGCGGGCGAGACGCTGCCAGATGATCGCGGTCTGGGCCAGTCCCGTCAGGCAGCAGTAGGAAGCCGCCGGACGCCAGTCATCGGCATAGGTACCGGCCAGCCAGCCGTCGGCGCGCTGGCTGCGTACCAGAGCCACAGCCGCCGTGCGTGCGGACCGCACGATCTCGTCGGACCCTAGCAGCAGACCGGACTCCAGGATGCCCCGCACGGCGTAGGCGATGGTATGAGTGAACGGCGCCGGACCCGGCACAAAGGCGTTGGTTGCGAACCATCCGCAGGGCGATTGTTGCTGCAGTGCCCAGCGAATGTTCCTCTCGGCGGCTTCGCGCAGTGCGGGCTCGTCCGCCAATATGCCGGTGCGCAGCAGCGCCCAGGCCGCGCGTGTGTTGTAGGTATGAGGCACCGCGTTGTGCACGTTGCGGCGCCAGCACCCGTCAGCGTCCTGGCTCTGCACCAGCCAGCGCCCGGCCCTGACAGCCGCTTGCAGGCAGTCGGCACGCCCCAGTTGCAGATAGCCGGCGACCATGCCGTGCATGATCTGGCCGGTATTGAACACCACCGGCCGGCTGGCGGCCTCGCCGAAGTGGCCGGGAAACGAACCGTCGGCGTTCTGAATGGATAGTTCCCAGTCCAGGATACGTATGCTGCGCTCCCGCAGATCGGCGCGCCCCAGCACGTCACCCGCCGCCAGCAACGTCTCCACGACATAGCCGCTGGTTTCCGGATAGCTGGGCAGCCAGCCATCCTCGAAGCTCCAGCCGGCGGAGACACCACCCTCATCACCGAGGCCGATACGGATGTCCTGGGCCCGACATAGCCAGTCGATGGCCCCCTGAAGGTGCTCCCGGTGGCTGTGCAGCGGCTGTCTCGCGGTGCCCAGCAGGTCGGCCGCTATCAGGCCCAGATGGGTCGGCAACCACAGGCGGTAGCGCGTCGGGGCGCCGATGACCTTTCCCAGCTTCATGCTCGTGTCCTATGACTTCCCGGCGGCCTGTCCCGCCTCTCCCAAGACACCACCCAGGCCGTCCGGCAGCGCCACATGACTAACGACATAGCGGTATTTGCCGGATGCCTCCGGCGCGATGGCATCTACCAGACGCACGTCCACGTTGACTTCACTGCCGAGCCGAGCACGCAGCCCGGTCACGATCCGTTGCTGCGTTCCCCCGTCCCAAGCCGCAGCAGGCACCACTCGCACCTCAACTTCTCTCGGCGTGTGCTGGATGAACTTGAATTCGGCTACCCCGTCCAGCTCACGCAGAACGTAGATAACGGCCAGCGCGTGCATGACCGTTCCGTCAGCAGCCACCACGAAGTCCGTCGTGCGGCCCATGACTTCCCCGAGCACGTGCAAGCCACGGCCTGAACGGCAAGGCTCCTCGGTCATGCGCACCATGTCACCGGTGCGATAGCGTATGAAGGGCTGCGCATTGGAGCAAAGTCCCGTCATCACCGCTTCGCCGACCTCGCCGGGGCAAACCGGGTTGCCGTCCGGATCCAGTATCTCGAGGATGATGCTTTCGCTCATCAGCAGCATCTGACCATCGGGGCTCTGGTGGGCGGTGAACCCGATGTCGCGGCTGCCGAACTCATTGGCGGCGGGCACCCCGAATACGGACTCGATCAGCTCGCGCTGCTGCGGGTACAGGGGCTCTCCGGTGGTGCACACCACTTTCAGGTACCTGCTGCGCATGTCCACGCCCCGGTCCCGGGCGCGGGCGGCCAGCAGCGCAATGCTGCTCGCATAGCCGTACACGCAGCGCGGGCGGAACGCGGACAGCTCGGCGATGTATGCATCGATGCGCTGCGGGGACATATCGAACGCGTTGAGCACCAATTGATTGAACAGTCGGTCCCGGAATGTCTTGACCCGATCGGTCTTGGCCAACTCGACAGGCGCTCCCCACAGATACACCTCTCTGTCGCCCACATCCACGCCCCACCAGCGCCGGGCGCGCATCCGGCCCGCGGCATCGGAGGCCTGCCGCTGCCGACCGAAGTAGAACACCAGAGGCTCGCCGCTGGATCCCCCCGTGGTATAGCGAAATGCGCCACCGGGCACCGACTGCCATACCATGCGATCGCGGTTTGCAACGCAGTCGGCCTTTGCCATCAGCGGCAGGCGCCGAAGGTCGTCGAAGCGCACCGGCGGTCCGCCGGCACGCACTTCAAGTCCCGCGGCGCGAATCCGCTCGGCATGCCACGGCGAATGTTCCCAGGCGGCCGCCAGCAGTCCGGTGAGCTTTTTCAGCTGGAGCGCTTCCAGCTCGGCCCTTGCGAGCCACTGGCTGTGTTCGAGGTCCCTCAGATAGGCGAACGTAGACCTGCTCAGGAGGCGCTCGTGCAGCGGATACACGAGCCGTTTCACCAGCGACGGATTCATAGCCGTTCGGTCATCCCGGGCAGGCGCGCCCCGTGGCGCTGCACGGGCTGCGGCAGTTCATGAGTCGCCCGTGAGGTTATGTCGCCCGACGCGGGTTTGCAATATTAGTTTCCCCTGCCCCGTGACAGCCGCGTCCAGGCGTGCAGCACAGAGGTGTACCATCCGCAACCCGTACAGCCGGCAGGTCCCGCTCGCAACGGGGCATCAGCTGGTGCCCCAGTCCTTCCTGCGAATCAGTACCGAGCCGTCGGGCTCGGTGAGGTCCAGGGACAATTTGTCGCTGATGCGATGGGTGATGAAAGCGAAATTGATGCGGGCGGCCTGCACGTAGACTTCGGGGTCGCCATGGGCGCCGCAGAATTCCTCCAGGGCCTCGCGCTCGACACGAAACACACGCATTCTGCCCCGATCGGGAACCGTAAACCGTACCTCCCGGTGGGCCGGGTCCCAATAGAGGTTTTCTCCCGTTCCATAGTCCAACATAACTGCCACCTGCTG
>DATFML010000229.1:0-2934 GCA_035266965.1 Gammaproteobacteria bacterium | reverse complement strand
ACAACCCGTTGAACTTTGTGCGCAACCTGTTCGTTTGGCGCTCCAATCTGATCGGTTCCAGCGCCAAGGGCCACGAATACTTCCTCAAGCACCTGCTTGGCACCCAGAACGCCGTGCTGGACGAGGACCTCAAGGCCCACGGCGCGCCCCTGCCGAAGGAGGTGAAATGGCGGGACGAGGGCGCCAAAGGCAAACTGGACTTGCTGGTGACGCTGGATTTTCGCATGTCCTCCACCTGTCTGTACTCCGACGTGGTGCTGCCATCGGCCACGTGGTACGAAAAGGACGACCTCAACACCTCGGACATGCATCCGTTCATCCATCCTCTCACCGCGGCGGTGGAACCCCTGTGGGAGAGCCGTACGGATTGGGAAGCGCACAAGGCCATCGCGAAACGCTTTTCGGAACTGGCCGCCGATCACCTGGGGACCCGCAAGGACCTGGTGTTGACGCCCCTGCAGCACGACACCCCGGGCGAGCTGGGCCAGGCTCTGGGCGTACAGGAATGGAAGCGTGGAGAGTGCGAGTTGCAACCCGGCAAGACGGCGCCGGGGATGACCGTAGTCACTCGCGACTACGGGGACACCTACCGAAAATTTACCGCCCTGGGTCCACTGATGGGCCGTATCGGCAACGCGGTCAAAGGCATCGCCTGGGAGACCACTGCAGAGGTGGAGCGTCTCGGACGCATCAACGGCACCGTGGACGAGGAGGGCGTGGCCCAGGGCATGCCCCGCATTGACACAGCCCGTCATGGCGCCGAAACCATCCTCACGCTGGCGCCGGAAACAAACGGTGCGGTAGCGGTCAGGGCCTGGGAATCCTTGGGGCGCAGCACCGGCCGCGATCACACCCATCTGGCGCAAGCCCGTGCCGACGAGCATCTGCGCTTCCACGACCTGGTGGCCCAGCCCCGCAAGATCATCACCGCTCCCACCTGGAGCGGTATCGAGTCGGAAACCGTGAGCTATAACGCGGGCTACACCAACGTCCATGAACTCATTCCCTGGCGCACGCTGACCGGACGCCAGCAGTTCTATATGGACCACGCCTGGATGCGCCGCTTCGGGGAAGGCCTGTGCGTCTACAAGCCGCCGGTGGACACCCGCTCTGCACCGGCGTTTCTGGAAGGCGGTCGCGGCGACGACGAGGGCCATCTGGTGCTGAACTGGATCACACCGCACCAGAAATGGGGCATCCACAGTACCTACAGCGATACCGGCCCCATGCTCACCCTGTCCCGGGGCGGCCCCATCGTCTGGTTGTGCGAAGAGGAAGCGAAATCTGCCGGCATCCGAGACAATGACTGGGTCGAGGTCGTCAACATCAACGGTGCGCTGGTGGCGCGCGCCATACTCAGCCAGCGCATTCCCCCGGGCGTGGCCATGATGTACCACGCCCAGGACAAGATCATGAACATGCCGGCGGCCGGCACCACCGGTCAGAGGGGCGGCATTCACAACAGCGTCACCCGCGCGGTAATGAAGCCCACGCACATGATCGGCGGCTATGCCCAGCTTGCCTACGGCTTCAACTACTACGGCACCATCGGTTCCAATCGCGACGAATACGTGGTCGTGCGCCGTCTGGCAGAGGTTCGGTGGATGGACGAAGCGCGGGCCGCCGGTAAATGACGCCCGACCATCGGCAAAGGAGGTGCTCATGAAGGTCCGTGCCCAGGTGGCCATGGTGATGAACCTCGACAAGTGCATCGGCTGCCACACCTGTTCGGTGACCTGCAAGAACGTGTGGACCAACCGTCCCGGCGTGGAATATGTCTGGTTCAACAACGTGGAGACCAAGCCGGGTGTGGGCTACCCCCAGCGCTGGGAGGATCAGGAACGCTGGAACGGCGGCTGGAAGCGCCGGGCCAACGGGCGCATCCACCCCAAGCAGGGCGGTCGCTGGCGCATCCTCGCCAACATCTTCTCCAATCCCAACCTGCCCCAGTTGGACGACTACTACCATCCGTTCACCTACGATTACGAGCACCTGCAGTCGGCACCGAAGTCGGCCACGGCGCCTACGGCGAGGCCGGTTTCCGTGGTGACCGGCGAAACCATGGAGCGCATCGAGTGGGGACCCAACTGGGAGGACGACCTGGGCGGGGAATTCGAGCAACGCTCCCTGGATCCCCTGTTCGAGGGTGTGCAGAAGGAGATCCAATCGGCCTTCGAAAACACCTTTATGTTCTACCTGCCGCGATTGTGCGAGCACTGTCTCAACCCCACCTGCGTGGCTTCCTGCCCGTCCGGCTCCATCTACAAACGCGAAGAGGACGGCATCGTGCTGGTGGACCAGGACAAGTGCAGAGGTTGGCGGATGTGCATCAGCGGCTGTCCCTACAAGAAGATCTACTACAACTGGCAGACCGGCAAGGCGGAAAAATGCATTTTCTGCTATCCGCGCATCGAGTCCGGGCAACCCACCGTCTGCTCCGAGACCTGCGTGGGACGCATCCGCTACCTCGGCGTAGTGCTTTACGACGCCGACCGGATCCAGGAGGCCGCTTCGGTGGCCGACGAGCAGGACCTGTACGAGGCCCAGTTGCACGTGTTTCTCGATCCGAACGACCCTGACGTGCAAGCCCAGGCACACGCCGACGGCGTGCCCGGCAACTGGATTGAAGCCGCCCAGCACTCGCCGGTGTACAAGCTGGCCATGGATTGGCGTCTGGCATTCCCACTTCATCCGGAATACCGCACCCTGCCCATGGTCTGGTATGTGCCGCCCCTGTCGCCCATCCAGACCGCACTGGAAGGCGCCCGCCTGGAGGGACTTCCCGACGTCAGTTCCCTGCGCATTCCGGTGCGCTATCTGGCCAATCTGCTCACCGCTGGCAAGCAGGAGCCGGTGACGTTGGCCCTGCGCAGACTGCTGGCCATGAGGCACTACATGCGCGCCCGCCACGTGGAGGGCGAAGTGGCCACGGCG
>DATFML010000228.1:0-23830 GCA_035266965.1 Gammaproteobacteria bacterium | reverse complement strand
GCGTATCCAGGGGAGCCGCCTCGTCGCCGGCCACGGCCGCCACGCCGTCCGCAACACGCGGGTCGACGTGGTCGCGAAGCTCTTCCACCACGATCTCGTCCCCACCCTGACCGGAATCCGGGTGCCCGGCATCCGGGACATTGTCTTCGGCAGCGGGTGGGCCCGCATTCTCGTTGTCGGCAAAATCGAGGCCGAAATCGTACTCCACGTAGGGGGCGTCATCTTCGTGCTGTACGTCCGAACGGGTGCGGGGCAACTCCGCTATATGCGCGCGAATTTGCGCGCAGTCCGGAATGTCCAGACCGCCCTGGCCGATACGGAACACCACGTCCTCGACGACATTGGCGGCCTCTTCCAGAGCGGCGACGCCTTCAGCGGGCAGCGGCAGCTGCTCGGCCATCAACGTCTTGGTGTACTTCTCCAGTTCGCCCGCCAGTCCGGCAACACCGTCGGCGCCGGCCATACGGGCGCTGCCGTGCAGCGTATGAAGGGCACGAATCAGCGGCTCGGTGACCTTGCAGGCTCCGGTGAGGCCGCGGCAGCCGTCGATGAATTCGCGGATCGTCGCCGTGTGGCCCCGGGTTTCGCTATGGAAGATTTCGAACAGCACCGGATCCATCGCAGCGTCCGCTTCCGGCGCCTGCGACGCCTCGGCCTCGTCTCCCTGAGCCGGCTCCGGGGCGGGCGCAACCGCCGGTGACGGGGCCGCTGCAAGAGCCGCTTGGATCTCGTCCATTGTCACCTGTTCACCACGGCTCAGGCGGTCGGCGCAGTCCATCAACGCCTGTACGTTCATGGTCGGTTGTGAACCGGCCTTGATCTGATCGACGAGCTCCCGAAGCGCCGTTATACCGTGCTCCACCAGGGCGAACATGACGTCGCCGGCTTCGATGCTGCCGTCGATGACCCGGTTCAGCATGTTCTCGAAAGCCCAGGCGAACTCGCCGATGCCGACTGCGCCCACCAGCCGCCCACTGCCCTTGAGGGTGTGGTACGAGCGCCGCATGGTGGAAAGGGCCTCGCTGTCGTCGGGATTCTGCCGCCAGCGTGGAAAGTGCTCGGTGATGGAGGAGAATTCCTCGTCGGCTTCTTCGATGAAAATCCCCAGGATCTCGTCGTCGACGTCCTCAGCCAGCACCAGGTTGGCGGTGCCGGCGTCACTGGCGTGCACCTCATCGGCCTGCTCGGGGGCCGCTGCCGTCGCCGCTGCCACCGTTTGGTCAACCTCAACCGCCTGGGCGGGGTCCGCCCCGAAAGGCTCGTCCGGTTCCCCGTTGTCCACCTCGGCCGCGGAAGGCGGCACAGACGACAGCTCGATTTGCTCGCTGTCGGCGTCTTCGAGCGGGGCAGAGTCGGACGCTGAAGGTCCCTCCTGCTCCCCGCTGTCCGGCCCGCTGGCCGAGGGTGGAACGGACGACGCATCGCTTTGCGCACTGTCGGCCTGTTCGGCTGCAGCACCGTCGTCTTCCGCACCCGCTTCGATGTCTTCATCCCGGGGGAGCTCGAGCACGATCTCCTCCGGGCCGTCCCATTCAGCCGAGGCCCCGGGCTCCATGGCGGAATCCGAATCCTCGTCGGGGCGTTCCGCTTCAGCGTCCTTAGGGACACTGACCGGATGACCGAGCTTCTCCAGGCTCGATGCCGCCACATCCAGCACCGAGGGACCGAATATGCGGTTGTCCTTGAGCCCTTCCAGATAGTATTCGACGCTGGATATGGAGTCGGCCAGGGTGTCCAGCTGGTCTTCCGCAGGCACCTGCCTGCCTTCGAGCAACTCGGTGCGCACGTAGTGGTTCATGGCATCGACTATCGCCGCCGCATACTCCTCACCCAGCAGCAACAGACCGCCCTTGATCTGATGAAGCAGAGGTGGAACCGACTCCAGCTGCTCGAAATCCCATGAACCGTCGATGCAACCGACCACGGCGTCTTTGGCACGGCTCAGGTCGGCCACCGCCTCCTGGGCCACCACGCCAAGGATCTGCCCGTAGTCAGAGTCCGGAATGGCGCTGTTCTGGCCGGCGGCGTTTCCCGGCCCGGGCCGGGCACCCCCACCGGACATGGCGGCCAGACGGGCGTCCACCTCCAGCAGCGAGCCCGCCACCTCCATCAGCGCGGCTTCGTCGCAGGCACGGGTTCCGTCTGCGATCTGCTCCAGTAGGGCCGCCTGCTCCTGAACGATCTTGCGGCAGGCACCCTCACCCAGCATGCCCAACGTATCGCCGATCTGATGGAGCAGCTGCGCCAGCGGCTTGAGCTCACCGGGATCGTCCTGGGCGCCGCGCAGGAAGACGTCCAGCCCGTCCTTGACGCGGGTGAGGTCCTCCTTGA
Source organism: Gammaproteobacteria bacterium (assembly GCA_035266965.1). Lineage (GTDB taxonomy): Bacteria > Pseudomonadota > Gammaproteobacteria > DATFLG01 > DATFLG01 > DATFML01. The sequence goes on along the minus strand of DATFML010000228.1, from coordinate 21,499 downwards.
TGGCATCGGAAACCGTGCGCATCAACTCCGCATTACGGCCGCTCAGGCTGTCGCGGGCCTCGGCCACCTCGTCCGCGCCGGGCAGCAGAGCAGCCAGCCCGTAATGTTCCTTGATGGCGGCGACCCGTTCGTTGTCGCCTTCGGCACTGGCCACGTAGAACAGCAGGTTCTTCAGCAGTTCGGTATTCGGGGCCGTCCCCAGGGCCGCCTCGCCCTCATCGATAAGACGCTTGATCTGCCGGTCCACCTGGCCAAGCAGCAGCGTGGAGGACACGCTGGGTTCCAGCAGTTCGGAGGCGAGCGCCTCGACCAGCCCGCCGGCTGCCCACCACAGACGCAACGCCGCATCCTCGCGGGATGCATGCTGCAGCGCATCCAGGACCTCTCCTATCTGTTGAAGGCCGCCGGTTCCGCCCTGCTTGCGGATCCAGGCCAGCAACCCGCGCTGATAGCCGTGGCGCAGCCGACGGGCCACTTCCCGGGCCGACTCTTCAGGCGCTTCGTGGCGGCCCTCTGTCAGTGCCTCGGGCAGGGAACGCAGCAGGTCCGGGGAAAACAGCGCGTTTTCCGACAGCAGATGCTGTCCGCGAGCGGCACGCAGGTCGTTCAGCAACGGCAGCAGAACCAGAGGAACGTCCCGATGACCCTCGCTGAGGCGTTCAAGATAGTCGGGAAGCTGGAGAATCGAACGCATCAACAGCTCGTAGGCGTCATCGCGCTTGATGATGCCGCCCTCGACCAGAGCCTTCGCCACCTGCTCCATTTCTTCGGCAAGCAGGGCGGCGCCGTAGATCTCCACCATCTGCAGGGTGCCGTGGACCTGATGCAGGTGATCGGCGCACGAACTGAGCTGGTCGACGTCTTCCGGGTTCTCGACGTAGGCCTCAAGCGCCTGGCGCGCGTCCTTCAGAGTGGCGTCAAGCTCCTGCTTGACCCATTTGAGCGTGCTGAAATCGATGGCTTGATTCATTGTGTTTCCTTCGCAGCCGACGCAGTCACCCGGCGATAGGCCAAAACATCCTCAAACCGGATCCGCTGCATGCCGGTACATGACCAGCCTGCAAGTTCACCAGGACCAAGCAGCAGCACCCCCCCAGGCGCCAGCCGCTCGACCAGTCCGTTCATAATGCGTTCGCGTTGCCGCCGATCGAAGTAGATCAGCAGGTTCTGACAGTAGATCAGATCCAGCCCGGTGAACGGCGCCCGATCGAGGTCGAGCACATTGGCCTGACTGAAGCACACCTGGGCGCGCAGCGCCTTGCTGAGCTCGAAGTGCTTTTCCCCGCAGGCCCGGCAGTAGCGGGACCGGAATCGCGGCTCTATGCCCGCCAGCCTGCCGACCGGGTATCGACCCCGTTTGGCGGTCCGCAGTGCAGGCAGGCTGATATCCGTACCCACCACGCTGTAGCTGATCTCGAGCCCGTGGCGCCTTTGGGAGTCCTCCAGCACCATGGCGAGAGTGTATGGCTCCTCCCCCGTGGCGCAGCCCACGCTCCAGGCCAGGAAGGGCCTGTTTTCCGCCGGTAGCCCGGGCCGCTCCTGCAGCGCCAGCGTTGCAACCAGGCGGAAGGAGTTGGGATGACGGAAGAAGCGTGTTTCGTGAACCGTCAGGCGGTCCACCAGCACGGTCCACTCCTCCACGGCGGCGGGATCCGACACTCGCTCGTAGTAGGCCTGGTAGTCCGAACAGCCCAGCTCCCGCATCCGCAGGCGCAGATTGGTGGAGAGGAAGGATCGGCGCGTGAATGGAATGACCATCCCGGTGCGCCGTTCCAGCAGGTCGTTCCACTGGGCGAACTGCCGCTCGTCCAGATCCGGAAGAACCCGGGCTCCCGTGGGCCCGTCCATGCCGGGTCCATATCCCTTTGTGCTCACCAAAAGCCACCATGAAAAGCCCGTTATTCCGGCAGCTTGAAGCCCGCCACCGACCGACGCAGTTCCTCAGCCAGTTCGGCGAAGTTGCCGATGGACTGGGCCGTCTCGTTGGTACCGGTGTTTGTCTGCATGGTGATTTCCTGAATCACGTGCATGGTCTGGGAAATGTTCGATGCGGCCTGGGACTGCTGGCTGGCGGAACCGGAGATGTTCTCGATCAAACCGGCGAGCTGATTGGACACCCCCTCGATCTCCGCCAGTGCCTCGCCCGCATCCTCGGCAAGACGCGCGCCGTTGACCACGCCAGAGGTACTGTGCTCCATGGAGATCACAGCCTCGTTGGTGTCGGTCTGAATGGTCTTCACCAACGCCTCGATCTGCTTGGTGGCGTTCGCGGAACGTTCTGCAAGGCGCTGCACTTCGTCGGCCACCACCGCGAAGCCGCGCCCGGCCTCGCCCGCCATGGCCGCCTGGATGGCGGCGTTCAAGGCGAGGATGTTGGTCTGCTCGGCGATGTCGTTGATCAGTTCCACGATGTCGCCGATTTCCTGGGAGCTTTCGCCAAGGCGCTTGATGCGCTTGGAGGTCTCCTGGATCTGTTCGCGAATCGAGTCCATGCCCTCGATGGTGCGGCGCACGGTGTCGGCGCCCTTGTGGGCGATCGCCACCGAGCGCTGCGCCACCTCCGCCGAGTCCGTGGCGTGGTTCGAGACCTCGTCGATGGATACGGCCATCTCGTTGATGGCGGTACTGGCCGACGTGATCTCCTGCGCCTGGTTTTCGCTGGCTTCCGCCAGCGTCATGGCGGTCTGCCGCGTCTGCTGGGCGCTCCCCGAAACCTGCTCGGAAGTTTCGTTGATGGTGGTGACCACGTCGCGCAGAGCGTCGATGGTGAAGTTGATCGAATCGGCGATCGCACCGGTGAAGTCCTCGGTCACCGTGGCATACTTGGTGAGGTCGCCGTCGGCCAGATTGCCCATTTCGTCGAGCAGGCGCAGGATGGCCTCCTGGTTGCGCTTGTTGTTCTCCTCGGCGACCCGGGTACGACGGTGCTGGTCCTGATACAGCTGGGCACCCATCCAGAACAGCGTAAGCAGCGCGATGAGACCGAAGCCGTACGCCATTTCGGGGCTGACCGGCCGGGAGGCCGCGGCCTTGGCGAAGTTGCTGCGCAGGGCGACCGTTGCCGCGAACAGCTGGTCACTGCTCTGGGCCGCATTCTTGGCAGCAGCCTGGATGGCCAGCAGCTTCTGCGAGTTGCCCAGCAGGTTGCTGGCGTAGTCGCTGGCTGACTTGAACAGCATGGCGATCTCGCCGAGTTTGGCGCGCGCTTCCGGATTCTTCAGTTCCTTGACGGTGGAGCTGCCCTCGAATTCACCTTCCAGGACTTTGCCGAAGCTCTCAGTGTCCTTCGCGAACTGCTTGGTCGCCGCCTGGGCGTCCTCGCCGGCCAGCACCTTGCCCATGCTGTTGACGATGCGCTGGGCGAGCATTCTCTGGCGGCTCGCGTAGGCGACCTGCTGCGGATCCGCCTTGTTCTTGATCAGGATGTTCACCACGTCGCCGTATTCCTTGACGAGCTTGGGCATGAACTTGTTGATCACCGAGGCGGTCTGGCTGACGGACAGCACCAGCTGCTGGCCGGCAAGCACCTTACCCACGTTCGAATTGAAATCGTGCCATTGAGCCTTGACGGCCGAGAGTTCGGGCGCCATGGACTGGGGGGCAGGCGGCAGACCGATATCCGGGTTGCCGTTTTGCAGGTAATCGATCGTCTTGCTGAAGCGGTCGCGGAACGCCTTGACCTGCTTGAAGGCGTCCTTACCGCCGTCGGCGGCCTGCAGTGTGTACTTGGCGATACGCTGCGACAGCACTTCCTGCTCGCCGGCGTAACCGATGTAACCCTTGTCGTACTGGTCCTGCTTCGCCACGTAGTAGAAAATACCGGACATGGCGGCGAGCGAAACCAGCAGCAACGTAATCAGAAAGATCAGTCTCTTGTTCGATGCCAGCTTGCTCTGCGATGCGTTCGATGCACTCATTTTTGCGTCTCCTGACCCCTTAGAGTCTGCCCCCTCGTCTTCATTGTTACCGGCCTGGACGTTGCCTCGTGTGCCGGCGGGCGCATTCCATTACCGGCCACCAGGGATCCATGTCCGGATCTCTATACAGCAACCTGCAGAAACTGCGGCGCGTCGGCCAACCGATGCATGCTGAACACGGCCCAGTGGTCCTCTCCCCGCCTGAAGCCATGCTTCAGGTACTCGGCGATGCCCTCGTCATGCGCCGGCAACTGCGAGGTTTGTTCTTCTTCCAGGAAATGCCTCAGGCCCAGCACCTCGTCGACCACCAGCCCGGAAAACATTCCCTGCTGATTCATGACCAGCACGCGGCTGCGCCGCGTCATCGTCACCGGCCGCCCGTGCAGATAACCCTGCAGATCCATGATGGGCAGCAGGTTCCCGCGCACGTTGGCGATGCCCCGCACCCAGGGCTTGGTGCCGGGCACCTTGGACAGGGACGGATAGGTCAGAATTTCCACCACCTCGCCCAGCGGAGCCGCCAGGCGCAGGTTGCCCAGGCGAAACCCGATACCGACCCATTCGCGCTTCGCTTCCTCCTGGCGCGGCAGCCCGTGGGCGTTGCGTCTGCAACGCCTTTCGAGCTCCTGGAGCAGGAGCAGCGGATCCGTCTTGTGCGCACTCATGTCCATGCCGTCCCCGTCAGGCAACCGTCAGAGCCGCCTTCACCTTGCCCACCAGATCGCCCTCGGTGATCGGTTTGGTGATGTAATCCTTGGCACCCTGACGCATGCCCCAGACCCGGTCGGTCTCCTGGTCCTTGGTGGTGACGATGATGATGGGGATGGACGAGGTGTCCGCGCCGCGCGCCAGCTGGCGGGTGGCCTGGAAGCCGTTCAGTCCCGGCATCACCACGTCCATGAGAACGAGGTCCGGCTGCTCGCGCTTCGCCGTCTCGATGCCTTCTTCGCCGCTTTGGGCGGTCAGTGTTTCAAAACCGTTCTTGTCCAGAATGTTCTTGAGGACGTGAATCTCGGTCGGAGAATCATCCACGATCAAGATGCGGGCCATATTCATGCTCCCCTGTACGTTGACGCATCATTCATTTGAGAACCGCCTCTGCGACGCCGCCGTCGCGCCATCGGTCAGCCGGGCACCCGCACGTGATCGCGTATGGCACCCAACAGCTCATCCTTGGTAAACGGCTTGGTCAGGTACTGCTCCGAGCCCACGATTCGCCCGCGCGCCCGATCGAACAGGCCGTCCTTGCTCGAGAGCATGATGACCGGCGTGTTCTTGAATACCTGGTTGTGCTTGATGAGCGCACAAGTCTGGTAACCGTCCAGGCGGGGCATCATGATGTCGACGAAGATGATATTGGGGCGGTGGTCGGCAATCTTGGCCAGGGCTTCGAACCCGTCCGTCGCCGTAACCACCTCACATCCCTCCTTTTTCAGCAAGGTTTCCGCCGTTCGCCGGATGGTCTTGCTGTCGTCGATCACCATGACCTTCAAACCCGCCAGTCCGTTCTGATCTGTATTTGCGTCCACGGCGCCCCCCGACTGGCCACCCGGTTCTGAATTCTCCAAAACATTCTGCATATCGGCGGCTTACCTATGTGTCTTAACACACGATCACAAGCAGAGGTCTGATCTCTTGAGTGACATGGATTGTCTATCCCAAGCCCTGGCCCGGAGGGCGTGCTCCTCCCCGGCCCGAGACCAGACCCCGCGACTCGGCTGCAAATTGACGGCTTTCGCCATTCGTAATAGCGTCCGGTCAGGTACAAACTTTACTGTCCGTCGATGTTCGGTCCGACGCGGCCTCCCGCGTCATAAATCAGGCACCCCCGAGGTCCCTTGCACACACCGTGCCGCAAATCGAGCTTCAGACGCGTATCGGCGCTCGTAATGGCGAACTTGAGATGACCGCGGGCGCACACCGCCGTGGCCGGCGGGCGCACACGCGAAGGAAAATGCGCGGTACAATCGGCTGCCGTCATCCGCGGCGACGGCAGTGCGGCAGGCGATCCGCCGCCCGACGGCCGCCCCGTGAAATGCGCTCTCAGGTAGCCCCATGACCATCGAAATCGGCGTCGTAATGGATCCCATCGACTCCATCCATGTCCGCAAGGACAGCACCCTTGCCATGCTGCTTGCCGCCCAGCGGCGAGGCTGGACGCTTCAGTACATGGAGACTCCGGACCTGTTCCTGCGTGAAGGCCAACCCTGGGCCCGCATGCGGGCACTGGAAGTGCGCGACGACCCCGACGATTGGTATACCTTCGAGGACCAGCCCGGGGAACGGCGGCTCGACGGGTTGACCGTCATACTCATGCGCAAGGACCCGCCCGTGGACATGGAGTACCTCTATGCCACCCATATCCTGGAACGCGCCGAAGCGGGCGGAGCCCTGGTGGTCAACCGCCCGGGCAGCCTGCGGGACGTCAATGAGAAGCTCTACACCGCCTGGTTCCCCCAGTGCTGCGCCCCCACCCTGGTCACCAGCGCCCCCTCGCGCCTGCGCCGGTTCCTGGACGAGCAGGGGGATATCATCGTCAAACCCCTGGATGCCATGGGGGGCGCCTCCATTTTTCGCATCAGACAGGGGGAACCGAACACCAGCGTGATTCTGGAGACCATGACGGCACGGGGTACCCGCCAGACCATGGCGCAGCGGTTCGTGCCGGAGATCGCCGCCGGCGACAAACGCATCCTGATCATCGATGGAGAACCGGTGCCCTATGCGCTCGCGCGCATCCCCGCCCCCGGGGAAAGCCGCGGCAACCTGGCTGCCGGCGGGCGCGGCGAGGGCGTGGAGCTCACCGAACGCGACCGCTGGATCTGCAGCCAGGTGGCCCCCAGCCTCAAGGCAAAGGGTCTGCTTTTTGCAGGCCTGGACGTGATCGGCGAATACCTGACGGAAATCAACGTCACCAGTCCCACCTGCATTCGGGAGCTGGACCGACTGTACGGCCTGGACATCGCCGGGCAGCTTATGGACCGCATCGAGCGGCAACTGACCGATGGCTAGCCCGCCTGGTGCACCCACCGGTCGCAGACCTGTCTGAAAGTGACTGATATTACGGATGAACTTGGCGATGGGGCCTGAAAAGTCGAGCGCGCAGCCGGTAGCCGGCCCGCGCCGGTATCCCGGGTGCTGATGCAATATGCAGGCTAAGACCCTGTTGGCGCCGGCCCGCCGGCGCGGCACCGCCAGTGGGCTGGCGGTCATCGCCCTGGCCCTTGCACTGGCCGGCTGTGGAAACCGTGCGGACTCGGACTACCAGCGACAGTTTTTCGCCTTCGGCACGCTGGTGGATATCACCATCTACGGAGCCAGCACGAAACTGGCCCAGCAGGCCAGCGACCAGGCCGAGCGGCAATTCGAGCGCATGCACCGGTCCTGGCACGCCTGGCATCCCAGCGATCTGACCCGTACCAATCGGCTGCTGGCCACCGGCAAACCGTTCACCGCGCCCGCTTCGGTGCTGCCCCTGATCACCCTCGGCAAGACGTTGTCGGACCAGAGCGGCGGTCTTTTCGACCCGGCCATCGGACGCCTGCTGGGCCTGTGGGGGTTCGAAAGCGACCAGCCTCCGGAGGGCCCGCCACCGGACCCGAAACGCATTGCGGCACTGGTGGCCCGGCACCCGTCCATGGACGATATCCACGTCGACGGCAGCACCGTGAGGTGCAGCAACCCGGCCGTCCAGCTGGATTTCGGTGCCTACGCCAAGGGTTACGGCGTGGACCAGGTCATTGCCGGCCTGCGCAAGCTCGGCATCCGCAACGCCATCGTCAACGCCGGCGGCGACCTGCGGGCCATCGGACGTCACGGAGACCGCCCGTGGCGGATCGGCATCATGCGACCGCGGGGGCCGGGGGTGATCGCCTCGGTGAAGATATCCGGGGACCAGAGCGTGTTCACCTCCGGGGACTATGAGCGCTACTACATGTACAAGGGCAAGCGCTACCACCACATTCTGGATCCGCGCACCGGCTACCCGGCCTGGGGCACGCGCTCGGTGACCGTCATCGACCGCGACGGCGCCCGCGCGGACGCGGCGGCCACCGCGCTGTTCGTGGCCGGTCCCAAGGGATGGGTGGCCACCGCACGGCGTATGGGGATTCACTACGTCATGCTGATCGACAAACACGGCATCGTGCACATGAACCCGGCCATGGCCAAGCGGATTCACTTCGAAACGCCGACCCGGCCGAAAGTGGAGCTGAGCCCGCCCCTATGACCCGTGCCGACATCGTCGCCGTCATTCTGGCCGTGGCGCTGCTGCCGGTGCTGTACCTGCACTTCTGGTCCGGCGGCGGCTTTGCCGAGCAGGTCCGCATCCAGGAAGGCAACCAACCGCCGCACTACTATTCCCTGGCCCGGGATCAGCGCATCCGCGTGCACGGGCCGCTGGGTGACAGTGTCCTGGAAATCCTGCACGGGCGGGTGCGCTTCGTCTCCTCACCCTGCCGCAACAAGATCTGCGTGCACAGCGGCTGGCTGAGCCGCGCCGGCGAGTCCACGGCGTGTCTGCCCAACCGGGTGAGCGTCCAGATCATCGGTCAGGATCCGCGTTTCGACGCCATCAACTCGTGACTGCCGAACTTCGACATTCAGAGCCGACCATGGGCGGGGGCGACGGACACCCGGAGCCGGAGTCGATTCGCACCACCCGGGACGACCACCGCATCGCCTGGCTCGCGGCCCTGGCCATCGCCATCCACATTGCCGAAGCCGCCCTGCCCAGCCCCCTGCCCGGCATCAAACCCGGACTGGCCAACGTGGTCACCATCGCGGCCCTGGTGCGCTTCGGCTGGGGGACCGCCGCGTGGATCAGCCTGCTGCGGGTACTCATGGGCAGCCTGCTGCTGGGCACGTTCCTGTCGCCGACCTTCATGCTGAGCCTGTCGGGCGCCCTGGCCAGCATCGCGACCCTGGGTCTGGCCAGCCGTCTGCCCGGCACCGGCTTCGGACCGGTCGGCTACAGCGTGCTGGCGGCCATGGCCCATATGGCGGGCCAGTTCACGGTCGCCTACTATGTCTTCATCCGACATCCGGCGCTGCTCCACCTGGTCCCGATTCTGATGACTGCTGCCCTTATTTTCGGCCTTGTGAGCGGTATAATTGTTTTTATGATGTTGCAGCAAATGCGCTCCGCGCGGTCATGAGCACGACCTCCACACCGATGAACGCGGTCCAATCCGGCGACCGGCTGGCCGTTATGCTGTTTCTGGCCGCGGCCTTCCATGCCCTGATCATCCTGGGCATCGGATTCGCTCCATCGAAGCACAAGCCCGTCAGCGACTTGCCGGTGCTGGATATCACAGTCGTCCAGCAGGCCCCCACCAAGACGCCCAAGGACCCGGACTACCTGGCCAATGTCAGCCAGGACGGCAACGGCAACGTGCACAAGAAGGTGCCCGCCCAACCGAAGACCGTGGCCCACACGCCGCCGCCGGCGGCCGCCCCACCCAAACCGCCCACACCCACCCCGGTGGTGACCACCACGCATTCGCCCCAGCAGATGGCCGACAAGGCGCCGCCACCCAAGCCGGCGCCGCCGGCCCACCAACCCACCGCCAGCGAGCTGATCAGCAAGAGCATGGAGCTCGTGCAACTGGACCAGCAGGTGAACCAGCCCCTGCAGGCCTACGCCAAGCACAAGCGCCAGACCTACATCTCGGCGCGCACGCGGGCCTACAAATATGCGTCCTACATGAGCGCCTGGGTGCACAAGGTGGAGCGGGTGGGTAACCTCAACTACCCGGACAAGGCACGCCGGGAACAGCTCTCGGGAAGCCTGCTGCTGGACGTGGCCCTGAATCCGGACGGCACCATTCGCAACATCACCCTGCGCCGTTCCTCCGGGCACAAGCTGCTCGACGATGCCGCCATCCGAATCGTGCGACTGGCAGCGCCCTTCGCGCCGTTTCCTCCGGACATACGCAAGAACACGGACGTATTGCACATCGTCCGCACCTGGGAATTCATGGACAACAACCAGATGTCCAGCCGGTAACCCGCCTATCGCACCCCCCTTGCGGGGCGATTCCCCACTGCCGGATACTAGGGTCATGGCCGACTACCTCACCAATCATCTGCTGATCGCGATGCCGACCCTCGCGGACCCGAATTTTTCCCATACCGTGACCTACGTCTGCGAGCACAATGACGAAGGAGCTCTGGGCATCGTGATCAACCGTCCCATGGACATGCGGGTGCGGGAAATCCTCAGCCACCTGGAAATCGAACCCACCCGGGCCGAGGCGGCGGATCAACCGGTCTACGCGGGCGGACCCGTGCAGCGCGAACGGGGCTTCGTTCTGCACGAACCCCTGGGACACTGGGAAGCCACCCTGCCGGTAACCGACACCATCGGTCTGACCGCATCGCGGGATATTCTCGCCGCCATCGCCCGCGGCGAGGGTCCGCCCCAGCACCGGATCGCCCTCGGCTACGCAGGCTGGGGCGCCGGGCAACTGGAGCAGGAAATCGTGGACAACGCCTGGTTGAGCGGCCCGGCCACCGCCCGCATCCTGTTCGAGACACCCGCGGAGCAATGCTGGCAGGCCGCCGCAGGGTTGTTGGGGGTGGATCTCAACCTCATTTCAGGCCAGGCCGGTCACAGCTGATTGCTCCGTTGGACAAGCCGCTGATCGCGCTGGGTTTCGACTATGGTTTGAAACGCATCGGAGTGGCAGTGGGCCAGCGGCTCACCGGTGCGGCGTCCGCCCTGACCGCGGTGGATGCCCGGGACGGCAAACCGCACTGGGATACCATTGCCGGCCTGGTCCGCGAATGGCAGCCCGATGCCCTGGTGGTAGGCATCCCCCGCCATATGGACGGCACACCCCACCGGCTCACTGCGGCGGCGGAGCGCTTCGCCCGGCAGCTGGAGGGCCGCTTTCGACTGCCGACCTTCCGGGTCGACGAGCGCCTGACCTCCAAGGCCGCCGAAGCGGCGCTCGATGAGCGCAGCGCCCGACACCGAGGCCGGCAGGTGCACGACAAGGCCGACATCGATAAACTTGCGGCCCAGATCATCCTGCAGAGCTGGCTCGACAGCGGGGAAACAGCCCATGACGACGGCGACTGACGTACAGGCCCTACTCGACTCCATGACCCGCGATCTGGAGACGCTGATCCGCGCGCAGCGGCTGCGGGAACCGGCCATGGTGGGCATCCACACCGGCGGCGTGTGGGTGGCCCGCGAGCTGCACCAGCGCCTGGGCATCGCGCCCCCCCTGGGCAGCCTGGACATCTCCTTCTACCGGGACGATTTCACCCGCATCGGCATGAATCCGCAGGTGCGCCCGTCCGACCTGCCGTTCACCGTGGACGACCGCGACATCATCCTGGTGGACGATGTGCTGCATACCGGGCGCACGGTGCGCGCCGCCCTCAACGAGCTGTTCGACTACGGCCGGCCGGCGTCCATATTCCTGGCGGTGCTGGTGGAGCGCAGCGGTCGGGAGCTTCCCATCCAGGCTCACGTGGTGGGCACCCATCTCGATCTCGAGCCCGGCGAACACGTCAAGCTCACCGGCCCCGAGCCCCTGACGCTGGTGCGCCAGAAGGCGGCATGAGCGCAAGCAACCTCCAGATCGACAGCCGCGGGCGGCTGCGCCACTTCCTCAGCATCGAAGGCCTGACCCGTCCCCTGTTGACCGATGTGCTGGACACCGCGGAATCGTTTGCCGGGGTGGCGGAACAGTCGATCAAGAAGGTCCCGCTGCTGAGAGGCCGGACCATCGTCAACCTGTTCTTCGAAGCCAGCACGCGCACCCGTACCACCTTCGAGCTGGCGGCCAAACGCCTGTCGGCGGACGTGCTGAACATCAACATCAATGCCTCCAGCACGGTCAAGGGCGAGACGCTGCTGGACATGCTGCGCAACCTGGAGGCCATGCACTGCGACATGTTCGTGGTGCGCCACGCCGACAGCGGAGCGGCCCATTTCATGGCGCGCCATGTGGCCCCCCACATCAGCGTCATCAACGCCGGTGACGGGCGCCATTCCCATCCCACCCAGGCGCTGCTGGACATGTTCACCATCCGGCGCGAAAAGGGCCCTGACTTCGGGCGGCTGCGCGTGGCCATCGTGGGCGATATCCAGCACTCGCGGGTGGCCCGTTCGCAGATTCACGCCCTCAACCTGCTCAACACCGGGCAGGTGCACGTGGTCGCCCCCAAGACCCTGGTGCCGGCCCAGGCGGAGCAGCTGGGCGTGAAGGTGTATCACAACCTTGCTGACGGGATACGGGATGCGGACGTGGTCATCATGCTGCGCCTGCAGCGCGAGCGCATGCAGGGCGCACTGCTGCCGAGCGAGCATGAATACTTCCAGCTGTTCGGACTCACCGAAGAGCGACTGGCCTACGCCAAGCCTGACGCCATCGTGATGCACCCCGGCCCCATCAACCGCGGGGTGGAAATGGACTCCCAGGTGGCCGACGGACCCCGATCGGTCATCCTGCAGCAGGTCACCCACGGCATCGCCGTGCGCATGGCCGTGATGTCCATGGCCATGCGCCAGAAGACCGCTTCCGAGACGGAGCCCGAGATTCCATGAGCGCCAGCCGTCCCGAGTCCGGCGCCCGCATCCGCATCCACGGCGGCCGTCTGGTCGATCCGGCCAACCGCATCGACGACGCCCTGGACCTGTACGTCGCCGACGGGCGGGTGGCGGGCGTCGGCGAGCCGCCGGCGCAGTTTCGCGCCGATCATGAAATCGACGCCACCGGCCAGGTGGTCTGTCCCGGGCTGGTGGATCTGTGCGCGCGCCTGCGTGAACCCGGCCAGGAGCACAAGGCGACCATTGCCAGCGAGACCCGGGCCGCCGCGGCCGGCGGCATCACCACGCTGTGCAGCCCGCCGGACACCGATCCGGTCATCGACACGCCGGCGCTGGTGCAACTGCTGCGCGAACGCAGCGAACGCACCGGTTATGCGCGGGTGGTCGCCGTGGGCGCCCTCACCCAAGGGCTGGCCGGCGAGCACCTGAGCGAAATGGCGGCGCTCAAGAAAGCGGGCTGCATCGGTGTCGGCAATGCGGGCGCTCCGCTCACCAACACCCTGATCCAGCGCCGGGCCCTGGAATACGCCGCCAGCTTCGACCTCACCGTCTTCCTGCACCCCGAGGACCAGTGGCTGTCCAACAACGGCTGTGCCCACGAAGGGGCCATCGCCACCCGCCTGGGTCTGCCCGGCGTCCCGGAGGCGGCGGAAACCGCCGCAGTAGCCCGGGATCTGGCATTGATCGAGCAGAGCGGCGTGCGGGCCCATTTCTGCCGACTGAGCACCGCCCGTGCCGTACGCATGGTGGCCCGCGCCCAATACGACGGCCTGCCGGTCAGCGCCGACACGGCGATCCCCTACCTGCACCTGACTGAGATGGACGTGGCCGACTTCAACAGCCTGTGCCACGTGGCCCCGCCGCTGCGCACCCAGCGCGACCGTGACGGGCTGCGGGCCGGCGTCGCCCAGGGCACCCTGGCCGCCATCTGCTCCGACCACCAGCCCCACGAGCCGGACGCCAAACTCGCCCCGTTCCCGTCCACGGAGCCGGGCATCTCGGGGCTGGATACACTGCTGCCGCTGGCGCTGCGGCTGGCCCGGGACGGGGGCATGCCCCTGTCCGAGGTCATCGCCCGTCTGACCTGCGGTCCGGCCGGCATCCTGGGCCTGCCCTACGGTACCTTGAGTCCCGGTGCCAGCGCCGACGTGTGCGTGTTCGATCCCCAGGCCGGCTGGCGATTGACCCTGGCCGACCTGCACAGCCGCGGCCTCAACACGCCGTTCGTCGGCTGGGAGCTCACAGGACGGGTCACCCATACGCTGCTCGCCGGACGGGTGGTATACACCGGCGACGGTCACCATTGAGCGCTTCCGGACAGGGATACCCCAGATGACCGCCGACGCCGCCAGAGCCCACCGCAACACCATCTTCGTGGAGGATGCGGAGGTCATCGCCCATGACGCCTACCGCGGCGACCAATACGTACTCAGGGTGCTGGCGCCGCAGTGCGCCGCCCGGGCCCGCCCGGGAACCTTCGCCCATCTGACCTGCGATCCGCTGCTGCCCATGCGCCGGCCGCTGTCCATCATGCGGGCCCATGAAAAGGAAGGCTGGGTGGAGTTTCTCTACAAGGCCGTGGGCCAGGGCACCCGGCTGCTGGCCCGGCGCCGGATCGGCGAACGCATCAGTCTGCTGGGCCCCATCGGCGAACCCTTTCGACCCACGCCCGGACACACCCGGCCGCTGCTCATGGGCGGCGGCGTGGGCATTCCGCCGATGGTCTTTCTCGCCGACGCCATGCGCGGCGACGGCGCCCTGCGCCCCCTGGTGCTGATGGGCTCGGAAGTGCCGTTTCCGTTCACGGCCCGCCCATCGGGCTTCCTGGTGCCCGGCGCGCCGCCGCAGGCCATCGCGGCCATGCCGCTGCTGGAGGACTGGGGCATTGCCAGTCGACTGGCCAGCCTGCAGGGATATCCCGGCTGCTTCGAGGGCTACATCACCGACCTGGCTCGCGCCTGGCTGGACAACCTGGAGGCCGACGAGCGGGCCCTGGTGGAAATCTTCGCCTGCGGTCCCCATCCCATGCTGGAGGCGACCGCCCGCTTGGCGCGGGAATACGGCCTTCCATGCCAGGTCTCGCTGGAGGAGTTCATGGCCTGCGCGGTGGGCGGATGCGCGGGCTGCGTGGTGCAGGTGCGCACGGACAGCGGGCCCGCCATGAAGCGGGTCTGCGTGGACGGTCCGGTATTCGACGCCGCCCGGGTGTTTCCGGACTAGTGGTCCATGCGGAAAATAGTGTGTCTTTCAGAGCCCCGCTAAGGGGCCAAGGCAAGGCGCGCTGCGCAGGGAATGGCAGGCCCTTTCCAAGCAGCGCAACGCGGCATTGGCCCATTAGCGGGGCTCCCTTCGGGCCGGTCCACAAGCCCCCTCGGCTGCGTTGCACTCGCTTGAATTGGAACGGCCAGTCCGGCGCTCGTGCGCCTTGCCGATGAGGCTTGTGGACCGGCTGAGAGGCACAGTATTTTCCGCATGGACCACTAGCCCGCTACTTGGTGTCCACCAGGGACACCCCGTCCAGGGCCGCGCCGTACTGGGACGGATCGCCGTCTCCCAACTTGATCATCAGCCGCACTTCGTTGGCCGAATCGGCATACTGCACAGCGTCGTCCTCGGTGATCTCGCCCGCCTTGTAGAGATCGAACAGGGCCTGATCGAAGGTCTTCATGCCCTGTTGGGTGGAACGTTTCATCAGATCCTTCAGTTTGTGGATCTCGCCCTTGCGGATCAGGTCCGCCGCCAGCGGGGTGTTGATCAGCACCTCCACCGCCACTCGCCGTCCCTTGCCGTCCGGCGTGGGAATGAGCTGCTGGGCGATAATGCCCCTGAGGTTGAGGGACAGGTCCATGAGCAGCTGATCGCGCCGGTCCTCGGGAAAGAAGTTGATGATGCGGTCCAGCGCCTGGTTGGCGTTGTTGGCGTGCAGGGTGGCCAGACACAGGTGACCGGTCTCGGCGAAGGCGATGGCGTAGTCCATGGTCTCGCGGCTGCGGATCTCGCCGATCAGGATCACGTCCGGCGCCTGGCGCAGGGTGTTCTTGAGGGCGACTTCGAACGAGTCGGTATCGATGCCGACCTCGCGCTGGGTCACGATGCAGCCGCCGTGCTGATGGACGAACTCGATGGGGTCCTCGATGGTGATGATGTGGCCGGTGCTGTTCTGGTTGCGATAGCCCACCATGGAGGCCAGGGACGTGGATTTGCCGGTGCCGGTGGCGCCGACGAAGATCACCAGCCCGCGCTTGGTCATGGACAGGTTCTTCACCACCGGCGGCAGGTGCAGCTCGTCGATGATGGGGATGTTCGTCTCGATACGCCGCAGCACCATGCCGGCATGGTTACGCTGCATGAATGCGCTGACCCGGAACCGGCCCAATCCGGGTGCGCTGATGGCGAAGTTGCATTCGTGCCGGGTCTCGAACTCCTCGCGCTGAGCGGGAGTCATCACGCCGAACACGGTGTCCCGCGCCTGGTCGGAGGTCAGGGGCGTCTGGGAGATGGGTTTGACCTTGCCGTTGACCTTCAGGCTGGGTGGCACGCCCGCCGTGATGAACAAGTCCGACGCCTGCTTGTGAACAACCAGTTTGAGCAGCGAATTGAAATCCATGGACCCCCTCCTTAACCTATCGGAACATCTCCTTGTTGACCGCCCGGGCCCGGGCGTCGAGACGGCTCACCAGACCCTTGCGCACAAGCTCCTGCAGATGCTGGTCCAGCGTCTGCATGCCCGCCGCCTGCCCGGTCTGGATGGCCGAATACATCTGGGCCACCTTGTCCTCGCGAATCAGATTCCGGATCGCCGGCGTACCCATCATGATCTCCCAGGCGGCGGTTCGTCCCCCGCCGGTCTTCTTGAGCAGCGCCTGGGAGATCACCGCCCGCAGGGATTCCGAGAGCATGGACCGGACCATGGATTTCTCGGCCGCCGGGAACACGTCGATGATGCGGTCGATGGTCTTGGCGGCGGAACTGGTATGCAGCGTTCCGAATACCAGGTGCCCGGTCTCGGCGGCGGTCAGCGCCAGCCGGATGGTTTCCAGGTCCCGCATCTCGCCCACCAGAATGATGTCCGGGTCTTCACGCAGCGCCGAACGCAGGGCTTCGCTGAACCCCAGGGTATCGCGATGCACCTCGCGCTGGTTCACCAGGCACTTCTTGCTCTGGTGAACGAACTCGATGGGGTCCTCGATGGTGAGAACATGGGCGAAGTGGTTCTCGTTGACGTGATTCATCATGGCGGCCAGGGTGGTGGACTTGCCCGAACCGGTCGGGCCGGTCACCAGGATCAGGCCACGGGGCTGGTTGGTAACCTCCCGGAAGCTGTCCGGGCACCCCAGATCCTCCAGTGTGAGGATATTGGAGGGGATGGTACGAAAAACCGCCCCCGATCCCCGGTTGTGGTTGAAGGCGTTGACACGGAAGCGCGCCAGATTGGGGATCTCGAAGGAAAAGTCCGTCTCCAGGAATTCTTCGAAATCCTTGCGCTGCTTGTCGTTCATGATGTCGTAGATCAGGCTGTGAACCGTCTTGTGGTCCAGAGCCGGCACGTTGATGCGCCGTATGTCACCATCCACACGGATCATCGGCGGAAGCCCCGCCGACAAGTGCAGATCGGATGCGTTGTTCTTGACACCAAAGGCAAGCAGCTCAGCAATATCCACAGCCTGTTTTACCTCCCAGCAGGGTCGCGCACGGGCGTGTTGTTCTGGACACTGTTATCGTCCCTGACGAGAATTACTTGATACGTGGACAGCGCCTGCCCACCCAGCGCCCGGGGACCGACAGCGGATGTACAGCACGCCACACGACGAGGTGCCGCAGGACGTCGCGGAACGCCTGGCCCGAACCCGGTCACGCATCGGCGACGCCGCCCGCCGCTTCGGGCGCGATCCGCAGTCGATCACCTTGCTGGCGGTCAGCAAGACCCAACCCGCCATGCGGCTGCGCGAAGCCTGGCAGGCCGGCCAACGCTGTTTCGGCGAATCCTATCTGCAGGAGGCGTTGAGCAAATTGCGCGCGCTGGAAGACCTGCCTGCCCAGTGGCATTTCATCGGTCCGATACAGGGCAATAAAACAAAGGCCATCGCGGAAAACTTTGACTGGGTTCACAGTATCGACCGGCTCAAGATCGCCCGCCGGCTCAACGACCAGCGCCCCGCCGGCCGTGCGCCGCTGCAGGTGTGCCTGCAGGTCAATATCAGCGGTGAACCCAGCAAGTCGGGAGCCACGCGGGAACAACTCGGGGAGCTGGCCGCCGGGATACAGCGCCTGCCGGCGCTGCGGTTGCGCGGGCTGATGACCCTGCCGGCCCCGAGCGGGGATTTCGAGGCTCAGCGCCGGCCCTTCCGTGAGCTCCGCGACGCCCTGGAGGCCCTGAACCGCCGGGGGCTCGCCCTTGACACGCTTTCCATGGGAATGTCCGGCGACCTGGAGGCCGCCATCGCCGAAGGCGCCACCGTGGTGCGGGTGGGCACCGGGATTTTCGGCCCCCGCCGCACTGGCACGCCCCGCGTGCCCTGACTTGTGTCGGTCCGGGCCCTTCCGGTATCTTCACGCCCATGAAAAAACACACCATCGCCTTCATTGGCGCCGGGAACATGGCAGGCAGCCTCATCGCGGGCCTGATCGGCGACGGCATCGATCCTGCGCAGCTGCGGGTTTCCGACCCTGACGGCGACAAATTGCAGGCTATTGCCGACAAGTTCGGCGTCACCACCTTTCAGGACAACCACTCCGCCGTGAGCGGCGCGGATGTGGTGGTCCTGGCCGTGAAGCCCCAGACCCTGCAGACCGTGGCCGAAGAGCTGGCCGCCGACGTGCAGTCCGGCCGGCCCCTGGTGATTTCGGTGGCAGCCGGCATCCGCGAGCCCGACCTGACCCGCTGGCTGGGCGGCAACGTGGCAGTGGTACGGGCCATGCCGAACACCCCCGCCCTGGTGCGCAGCGGCGCGACGGCCCTGTACGGCAATGCGCAGACCCGCGCCGAGCAACGCGACCTCGCCGAGTCCGTGCTGCGGGCCGTGGGGCTGGCCCTGTGGCTGGACGATGAAGGCCTGATGGACGCTGTGACGGCCCTGTCGGGCAGCGGCCCGGCCTACTTCTTCCTGGTGATGGAAGCCCTGCAGGAAGCCGGACGACAACTGGGACTGCCTGGGGAAACGGCCCGCCTGCTCACCCTGCAGACCGCGTTCGGGGCCGCCAAGATGGCCCTGGAAAGCCCCGATGACCCGGCCATGCTGCGCCAACGGGTCACATCCCCGGGGGGCACCACCGAGAAGGCCGTCGGCGTCCTGGAGGACGGTGCGCTGCGCGGTCTGTTCCTCAAGGCCCTGCAGGCGGCGGCCTCCCGGTCCCGGGAGCTGGCCGAACAGGCAGGGGACCGATAATGGGCGGCAGTTACTGGTCCAACCCCCTGCAGTTCCTGGTCAGCACCCTTTTCAGCCTTTACATACTGGCGGTCATGCTGCGCCTGCTGCTGGCCAGCTCGCGGGCCGATTTCTACAACCCCGTCAGTCAGTTTCTGGTGCGCATCACCAATCCCCTGGTCATACCCCTGCGGCGCGTGATCCCCCCCATCGGGCGCCTCGACACCGCCACCGTGGTACTGCTGCTGGCCCTGCAGGCCCTGGCGGTCATTCTGGGCTTCCTCATACGGGACGCCGCGCTGCAGTGGCCGGTCATCATCCTGCTGTCAGTGGCGGAGCTGGTGGGATTGGTGTTCAACATCTACATTTTCGCCATTCTCATCCAGGCGATCCTGAGCTGGGTCAACCCCGGCACCTACAACCCGGTCACATCCCTGCTGTACAGCCTGACAGAACCGGTGCTGGGCCCGGTTCGACGGATGATTCCGCCCATTTCAGGCATCGACCTGTCTCCGCTGTTCGCGCTCATCGGGCTGCAGGTCCTCAAAATGCTGGTTCTGCCGCTACTGCTTCATGTGGGGTGAGGCGCGATGGCGGCGCCGTGGTACCACTGGGACGGTACCGACCTGATACTGCAGCTGCGGATACAGCCGCGGGCCAGGCGGGACGAAATCGCCGGACCCCATGGCGAGCGCCTCAAGGTACGGATCAGCGCGCCTCCCGTCGACGGCAAGGCCAATGACCAGTTGGTCGCGTTCATGGCCGGAGTATTCGGTGTCCCCAGGCAGCAGGTCGCCGTCATTGCCGGGGCCGGCGGTCGTGACAAGCGTGTACGCATCCAGGCGCCCGCGCGCCTGCCTGCGCAGATCGAGCCTCGCCAAGCCCTGTGACCGCCGTCACAGTGCGCCACCGTCGGCAGTTCCTATACTGCCGACACAGTCATTTCCCCCGCTAAGTCCGGCGCCGCTCTCAAGAATTCCCGCGCGCGGCCGCTAGTCGAGCCAAGTGGAGCAAGGCCTGCGGACAGCGCCGCGCCGCCCCGAGAAAGAGGGAAACATGAAGCGAGACGAGTTCACCCAACGCATGGAGTCCTTCCATACCTGGAAGGTTGAGCTGGCGAACGCCATCCAGTCCTACCAGAGCTGGCTGGAAGAGCACGATCCGGACGCCACCGAAAACGAGCTGAGCATCTTCGAGGCCCTCGAAGCGCTGCGCAAGGACAGCCTGAACGTGGCCTTCGTGGCTGAATTCTCGCGGGGCAAGACCGAGCTCATCAACGCCATCTTCTTCGCCGAGTTCGGCCAGCGGCTGTTGCCGTCGGAGGCCGGACGCACGACCATGTGCCCCACTGAGCTGTTCTACGACCGCGAGCAGGAACAGGCGTACATCCGTCTGCTGCCCATCGAGACCCGCGCCGAGGAGAGCAGCATCGGCGAGCTCAAGCACGAGACGCTGAAGTGGACGACCATCCCCCTGGACGTCAGTTCGCCCGAACGCACCGCGGAAACCCTGCGGGAAGTGGTGCGGACCAAGCTGGTACCGCTGGAGCAGGCGCGCCGGCTCGGCCTGTACGACGAAAGTCACGACCCGCAGTTCAGCCAGCGTGGCGCGCCGCCCGCCGAGGTGGAAGTGCCCATGTGGCGCCACGCCCTGATCAGCTTCCCCCATCCGCTGCTCAAACAGGGGCTGGTGATCCTGGACACGCCCGGTCTGAATGCCCTGGGCAGCGAACCGGAGCTGACTCTGCACATGCTGCCTACCGCCCAGGCCGTGCTGTTCATCCTGGCGGCGGACAGCGGCGTGACCCGCAGCGACCTCGATATCTGGCAACATCATGTACACGGTGCCCGCGGGGTTTCCCAACAGGGCGTGGTGGTCGTGCTCAACAAGATTGACACCCTGTGGGACGACCTGAGGGACGAAAGCGGCGTCACCAACACCATCGCCGAGCAGCAGCGCAAGACCGCGCAGCTGCTGGACGTGGACGCCGCCTGCGTGTTCCCGCTTTCGGCCCACAAGGGGCTGCTGGCCAAGATCCGGGGCGACACCCGGCTGCTGGAAATGAGCCGGCTGCAGGTCCTTGAACAGTATCTGTCCGAACAGGTGCTGCCCGCCAAGGAAGAAATCGTGCGCGAGCGTATCCTGCGGGAGGTGGGCGCCCAGGTGGCCGCAAGCCGCGCGGTGGTGCAGGGGCAGCTGCAGCAGGCCCAGAAACAGCTCGCCGACCTCAAGTCCCTGCGGGGCAAGAATGCGGACGTCATCCAGCACCTGATGCGCAAGTCCCGTGAGGAGCAGGCCACCTACCTGCGCAACGTGGAAAGCTTTCAGTCCAGTCGCCGGATATTGCAGAACCAGGCAAAGGGCCTGCTGGACGCCCTCAGCCTGCAGGCCTTCGACGAGTTGACCACCCGCAGCCGCCAACAGATGTCGGGCAGCTGGACCACCGCCGGCCTCAAGCGGTGCATGAAAACCCTGTTCGACGGCGTACGGGAAACCATGGAACAGGCACTCACGCAGGCCGAGCAGACCCGCATGCTCATCCGGGCCACTTACCGCAAGTTCCACGAGGAGCATGGCCTGCCGGCGATCACCCCCAAGGTGTTCTCAATCGAGCGCTACACCGAGCAGATCAATCGCTTCGCCGAGGAAGCCGA